>DASTVU010000680.1:0-10977 GCA_035758935.1 Pyrinomonadaceae bacterium
CGCAAAAACCGAAGATTGTAGAGCTGGCACAGCTCGAGCGAGCGGCTAAGGTGTTTTTCGGTGTCCTCGAACTCGCCGCGATAGAGATGCAGGCGTGCCACGTTCAAGTGACCGATCGCTTCCTGCGGCAGTTGCTTATCGGGCTCGCCATCGCGAAAAATGCGTCTGAACCAGCGCAAAGCCTCGCCAAAATCTCCGCGAAAGCCCGGCGCAAGGGCAAGATTGTGTGTCACAAGGCGAACGTATTGGTCGTTTCCAAGTTTCTCGGCGAGTTCGAGGGCGATCCTGAACTGCTGTTCCGCCTCGGTCCATTTCCCTTGCACGATCAGGCACAGGCCGCGCGTGTTCGCGCACTTCATGAATGTTTCCGAAGTATGCGACACGAGAGTTTCGGCACGCTCGATAAGTGAGAACGCCTCGACGTATCGACCACGGCGACGCGCGAGACTGGCAAGAGAGTGGAGAGCTTCGCCTTCTCCGGTCGAATCCTCAGTTTTGTTTAGAAGCTCGACGGCGCGGTTCAGAAGTTTCGACGACTTTTCAAGCTCGCCGTGAAGGCGTGCGACCTCAGCCTTATGCAACAGCGAGCGAGGATGTTCCTCCAGTGATTCGTCGGGTATCTGTTCCGCGAACAACCCTAGCGAAGTGAACGCACCGGCAGCGATCCAGTCGTTCCCCGTTTCTGCGATCACGGACGCTGCGCGATCGAAGTTTCGCGCGGCAAGCAGATACGACAGGGCCACCTCCCACTTTTTGCTTTTGAGAAAGTGATCGGCGATCCGGTTACGCTCTTCCGCGACGCGTGCCTGGCCAACATCGGATCGAAGGCGACGGACTAGAAACTCGCGGAAGAGAGGATGGAATCTGTATTCTTCGCCGGTCTGAAGATCACCGGCAACAGTAAGAAACACGTTCTTCTGCGCAAGCTCGGGGAGTGCCGCCGAACAGCGCAGCTCCGGAAACAGCACACTGCAGAGATCGAGCTGCAGCGATTCGAGCACGGAAAGATCCATCAGGAGTCTTTGCGTGTCAGGCGGCTCACGCGAAAAAACCTCTTCGGCAAAATAATCGAAAATGTCGCGTTCCGATTGCTTCAGAATGTCGTGCAGATCCAACGCCGCGGGTCCGTTTGCCGAACGCATCTCCTGCTCGGCAACCTGACGTACAAGCTGAAGCGCAGTTATCCATCCCTGGGTTCGCCCGCGATACTCGGTTATCTCTGCGTCTTTCAGCTCGACGTTGAGCGTCTGCTTGAACAGCTCTTTCACTTCGTCGTCTGTGAAAAGAAGATCGTCGCGCGTTATCACCAACGCAGCCGACTGCGTCTTTCGTCGCATCGTCGCGAGCGGCGGAAGGTCGCGGGTCGTTATGATCAGATGGATGAGGTCGGACGAATATTGCAGGAGCCGATCGACCAGCTTGTGAACGATGGTATCGCGGCCGATATGGTGATAGTCATCCAGAACAAGAATGAATGGCTGCTCGACCGACTGAAGTATCTCGTTTATCAGCAGGTCGGCAGATCGTTCAGGAAAGCGAAGCACCTCCTCGTTAGCTTCGCTCAAGTATGGAAAGATAGCTTCGCCGAACGCCGGATAGAAATTCTTAATGCCGCGCGCTATATAACCGAGAAAGACGACCGGATCCGCGTCAGTATGGTCGAGCTGGTACCAAACCGTGGGCCGTGTCTGCTTGCGAACAAAGTCAGCGATCAGAGTGGTTTTGCCGCAGCCGGCGTCCGCCGCAACCATTGTTATTGGAGAACCCAGGTTGGCTTGCAGCTTTTTCGTAAGCCGCGGGCGCTGCAGTAATTCGGTAACAGCGCGCGGGGGAAGCAGTTTTGTCCGGAGAAAAAAGTTTCTGTCCTGCATCGCTTCGACGAGACCTGATCCACAGATTACACAGATTACATATATTGGGTAAGTAGAATCTGTGTAATCTGTGGATTAGGGTTTCCCGCCGCTGATGAATGGAAGGAGTTTCGAAACTCGCCCGAACGTCTCCGCGTGTATGCGCGCGGCTTCAGCGTGCGAACGCCCGGCGTGCTCGAGGAGCAGTATCGTTTCATCTCGGTCAAAGGCGAGCGTTTTCTCGTCGATAACGTCAAGCTGCTGTTTCGAACGCAAACGCCATAACGGGTACGGCGGCTTACTCCGGCACAGAAGAAGCAGGTCCGCAGTTTCGGAAAGCGACGGCTGCAGAATATTCAAGAACCCACCGAACCAATCGGCGTCGAACAAATGATCTATACCGTCAAGGACGAGCAATGGCCGATCATTCTCTTCGTCGATTTCCAACACGGAAGCTATGACGTAAAGAAATATCGCCATCGCGGCGGGCGAAGAATTGGAAACGGCGTGCAACGAGTCGCCGACAGCTTTCTTGCATTCGGCCACTCGATGCACGCTCGCTGCGAGGTAACTCGCGAAAACATTCCAATCGACGTCTGACGATTCGACCGTAAACCACGCGGCTCTCTTTCGCGTTCGTGCATATGCCGCAGCGATCGACGTCTTACCGGTCCCCGCCCGACCGGAAATGAGTGTCGCGGCGAAGCGACCAAGTGATCGTTCAAGTTTTTCAATGAGTCTTGGCCGCTCGATGAACCCGGCACAGCTTGGAATCTCAAGCTTCTCATTCAATATATGCACGTCGTCGCGTTCACCTTTCGAAGGCCTCGCGGCGGTGGTGTCGACCGCCGGAGAATACCTTTCCGTCGAATCGAAATGGTCGTGAAGAGTGAAGCTCATGGTCATCGTTCGGAGCATACGACCCCATCCTTGAGAAAAACTTGAACTCACTCAAGTTTTTCTCAACCAACCCTCTATAAGATTCGCTCTAATATTAAGAACCCCGGTTAAACGAGTTTGGCATTCGATGCAATACAAAGGCAAAGTTTGTATAACTACACTCCAATGCGGGACACATATAATAAGCGCGCCCGGGGCGTTCGTATTGGTTCAATACGACCCCTCCCAAATATCTGGGTTCGTCTTATGAATCTGAATTGCGCGCGTAAGCGTGGTTCCCCGATCAAATCAGATGAATAGATTCCTGGCACTCCTATTAGTATTGCTGGTGACGGCACAACCCGCCTGGGCTGGCCTATCTGTCGTCAAGTCAAATGGCATCACCCTAACCGGCGCGGACGGCATCAATTACGTTGGGATCAACGGTATAACGCTTACCGGAGCAGACGGGATCTTCAATTACAATTCGAACGGCATCACGCTCACAGGCGCGGACGGTATCACGCTGACGGGAGCGGACGGCGTCACGTCAACAGGCGCCAATGGCACGACGTATACTGGACCGAACGGGATCACATTGACCGGAGCGGACGGCATTACCCTCACCGGAGCTGATGGCATCACGCTGACTGGAGCCGACGGCATTACCTTAACTGGCGCCGATGGTCAGCAATACAAAGCTGACTCGATCATCATTCGCCGACCGAACGGCATAACGTTAACCGGGGCTGACGGCATCACGCTCACAGGCGCAGACGGCATCACTTTGACTGGAGCCGATGGCGCAACGCAGGTCGGCGTAAATAGCGTTACACTTCCGCGCGCGGACGGGATCACATTAACTGGAGCCGACGGCATAACACTCACGGGTGCTGACGGGATCACTCTGACCGGTGCCGATTCAATCACAGGCTTTGGACCAACCGGCGTCATTTTCGACCACACGAATCCAACGGGCATAACGCTCACCGGAGCTGACGGCATTACGCTCACCGGCGCGGACGGCATCACGCTGACTGGAGCGGACGGCATTACGCTCACCGGTGCGGACGGCATTACGCTCACCGGTGCTGACGACAATATGGGACTCCAAAGTCTAGATCCTGAGCTTGCTGTTGCTCTTAATAACGCGACGGACGACAGCAACATAAACGCGGTGATCGTCTATCACTCGTCGGTGACCGACGCTGACATCGCTCAGCTTCAGCAGCTCGGTATCATGGGCGGAACGCGATTGCGTATGTTACCGATGATTTACGTTACCGCAACCAAAGCCCAGGTCCTCGCGGTTTCACGGTTGCCAAGAGTCCGCTCGCTTTACGGTAACCGCACGCTGACGTTCAACTCCGATCCTTACTTCAACATCACCGGCGTACAGCGCGTTGCGCCAGACGACGACCTTCGTCAAGAGAACGGCTCTATGCCCGTAACCGGTCGCAATGTGACGGTCGCGGTCCTCGATACGGGCGTCAACAGCCAGCACGGTGATCTTTCAGGCAAAGTAGTTCAGAATGTTCGATTAGCCGATCCGCAAAGTCTACCTGCCGGGTTCGCTTATCCGGTTCCGGTCGAGAATCTCAAGAACACTGATGTTGTGAGTGGCCACGGAACTTTCGTCAGCGGCGTGATCGCCGCAAGTGGGGCGAGTTCGTCGGGACGATACGCCGGTGTTGCTCCGGGCGCACGGCTTCTGGGACTGAGTGCCGGCGATCTAAACCTGATGTACGTCCTTTCGGGATTCGATTATCTTCTGGAGAAAAGAGCCAGGTACAACGTGCGGGTAGTGAACTGCAGCTTCTCAGCAAACACGGTTTTCGATCTTAATGATCCGGTAAACGTGGCGACCAAGCTTCTCACCGATACAGGCATCAACGTTGTATTTTCAGCGGGCAACACCGGTTCCGGGAACGGAACGATGAACCCATATGCGATAGCGCCGTGGGTGATCGGCGTGGGCGCGAGCGATGTGGCAGGCGGGCTCGCGGAGTACTCGTCACGCGGCAACTTCGGTGACGCTTTGCAGCACCCGTCGCTTGTCGCTCCTGGAACGAACATCATCAGCCTTCGGAGTACGCCGACTATTACAGGAGTCTCCGGGATCGCGGGTGCGGACGTCCAGCGTCTGTCCCCGACCGAAATGCTGTACTACACGACGGCGACAGGCACATCGTTTTCGGCCCCACAAGTTGCCGGAGCTATCGCCTTGATGCTGGAAGCGAATCCGAACCTTACTCCGGCAGACGTCAAGGACATCCTGAGCCGCACGGCAACGCCGATGCCTCGATATTTTTTCCACGAAGCCGGTGCCGGGATGCTCAACACGTACGCCGCTGTGCTCGAGGCTGCGTTTCCGGAACGCCACATGGGCGGATTTCGCTCAACGCTCTCGCGCAATGCCATCCGGTTCGTTACGCGCACATTGCAGACGTTTCAGCAGACCGTGTTTCCGAACCTGACAAGCTCAGCGAACATCGCGATCCCGCAGAATACAATTCAGGTCGGCGTCAATATTTATTGGGACCTCAGTGCAAATGATTTTGGACTGAAACTTTATGATCAGTCGAACTCATTACTGGGTGAATCGAACTATCTCAACCTGCCTGGCTTCACCGGACGCCGTGAGAAAGTAGTGCTCCGCAATCCCTTAGGCCAAACGCTGCGTGCGTCGATGTCGCATTCAGGTTATGTGGGGACAAGCCAGCAAGTCTTCGGCGCGGTCGAGATAACGCAGGTTGATTATCCGGACATGCTCGATCAGTCGACACTCTCGGCTGACCAGGCCGCACAGGTCGAGAAGTGCCTGCTTGCAAATCTGATGCTTCCGGAAGGTCGAAAATTCCATCCAAACGCGGCCGTCAGCCGCCTTGAACTTGCTGAGGCGCTGCTCCGAGCGGGCTTGGTTCCGCAGTACATGGCGTCAGGTGCGATGTTCAATGATGTTCGCGACGCAGATTCGCGGAACGCAGTCGAGAGCGCACAAACGTTTCCATCGGGTTCACTGTTTTATGATGCGACCCTCGGCAGGAATTTTTATCCTAACAATGGAGCCACGAAACTCGCGGCAGCGATTGCGTTCGTTAAAGCCGCTGGCCTCAAGTCTCAGGCCGCCTCGGCTTCGCTTCCTCTGACAGTCTCCGACGCCTCGTCGATACCCTACGCGTGGCGAGGCTACGTCGCCGTCGCACTGCAGCGAGGCTTTGTTTCCCTCGACGGCAACGCGTTCAACCCGTCGCGCAGCCTTACGCGAGTCGAGCTCGCAAGGTCGCTTAATACGCTGGTATCGCAATAACCAACCTAGTCTGACTTTTTCTGTTTACGACGAAAGAGTTGTGTGCGCTGGCAACCGCCTTCTTGATGTCGATGTAAGGCTTCTTTGTCTTTCGATTGGCGAATACAAACTCATCTGCCTTCTTGGTGCCACGGAGTGACATTAGGATCGTTGCCGCGCCCCAGCGAGTTTTTCGGTAGTGCATCAGTTTGAAATTACGCCGAAGGCGTTCGCTAATTTCAGCCCAAGGTTGGAGCACAGCGACAACCTTGGGATTAGATCACAGAATAGTCATTGAACCCTGAAAGGGTTCGCCAACGGCCTAACCCTTTCAGGGTTGGTCGCGATTTTTGAATTTATTCCCCAGGGTTCTCGCGAACACTCGAACCCTGGGCTGAAATTAGCGAACGCCTTCGGCGTAATTTCAAACTGATGCACTGCCAATCGTTCTTTGTTCTTGACAGACCGGGCGCCCGCCCAGCCGCAACGAAGTTCTACTGCCGCAGCGAGCAGTGCAGCGGAAAAAAATATAGCCTCAGTATCGCGCTTCAAGTTTGGAATCTCTTTAACCATACAAACATGAATCTTCCGATTGGCAACCTTAGCTCACCATTTTTTGGCAAATCAAATTCAATCGCAGGAAGCTTCGGTTCGGGTGATCCGCTATCGGGTAATCGCGTTATCGAAGTCCAAACGCGTTTAGCTTCTGAACCGTGGGTGGACTTTGCACAAAAGTCACAATAGCGCCTTTCTCTGTGCAACCTCTGTGGCCTCTGTGTCTCTGTGGTTGATGAATTCCGAGTAAGAACACACCACAGAGACACAGAGACCACAGAGGGCGCACAGAGAAACCTCAGTAGAACGACTTTTTGAGCAAAGCCCCGAGTGTACGGGATCAGGGAGGTATGGCTACCAGAAGGCGACGCCGGAGCCGTGGAGAGGATCATCTTTGCTCGAACGCAGCTTCTTGATGGTTGTCCGATCCAGCCTTCTATTCCACTCTTCCACGGACTGCCAGGCTCTGGCAACGAGTTCCGGAGAATTCAGCGCATCCCGTTTGCCAACGGGAAGCCTTAGGTCAGTAAGGTATGGTGATTGAGCGAATTCGACGGTGTTGTGGTAAATCGCGCAAATCAGATAGAGCGCGGCTACTTCCATCGTCAGGGTTTTTCCCGGCACAACGGCGGACGGGTTGATCGCCACCATCGTGGGAGTAGCCGATAGGTGATGTCCAAGAGCGGCAAAAGCCGGTCGCTGATTCCCTTTTACGTTAAGGAGCAGCGGGATCATGCGCACGCCACGATGAATTATCTCATCAGGCGCACCAGTAGATTCTCGTATAGAGGATAGCGCGTTGATCAACTCGGAATCAGACTTGGTAGTCAATTGTCTTTGCGTGCCCTTAGCTGTGACGGCAACGAAACAGATACTCAGTGCCGCGCAGATCATCATCGTCTTTGACATGGCTTGCCTCAAGAGTCGGGAATACTATCATTATCTTTTACGCATCGCTTGAACACATGACGCACGAAGAACGTTTGCAGGCCATCGCCGATACTTGGGCCATGTTGCGTCCGGGCGCTCTCTGAAGTGTAGTCGAGACACCGAACTTTTATCGGGGTCTGACGCCGAGCGAGGTGGTCCAACAGCGCCCTAATGGCCCACTTTTCTTTCAGGGCAGCAGCGAATTCAGGAGAAAACCAGATGCGGCCATATATACTTCGTGGTTTGGTAGCCCTACTTGGTGTAGGGTTTGTTGCTATCGGAGTCGCAGCATTGCTCGTACCAGGCTTTGCGGCGGCACTTTATGGAGTCGACGCAACAACATCCTCAGCCCGTGTTTTCGTCCGTGCGGCCGGTGCGCGAGACGTCGCAATCGCGGCCATCTTATTTGGTCTGTTGACCCGCCGCAGCGACCCCAGGTCTTTGAGTATCGCGGTTTTCGGAGCGACGTTGGTTCCAATCTTTGATAGCGTAAGTGTTCTGCAAGCATCCGGAGTGCAACTGGCGCTCATTCTTCATGCCGGATCGATTCTGCCCATGATGGTCCTTGCAATCGCACTCGTTGGGGTTCGCGATAACAATTAACTACGTAATCTTCGTCGAAGCTAAAAAACCTAACATCGAGGCAAAACGCACGTGAGTAATTCGAAACGTTTGCTCATTTCTCGAAGGCCGTTGCTGAAGCGCGGCCGTAGTATTTGATCAGCACATCGCGATACGCGGATATGCCGGTTAGGACGCCGGCGGGATCCATCGTTTTCCCCGTCAGTACTTCACGCCCCTTCACGCCATACACGGGTTTGTTGATGTTGTTATCGGGATTCAGGCTGAACGACTTCCAAAAGCTCTTCCCGAATGCGGTGCCGTTAAGTACGCCGTTGAAATAGGAATAGGCGAGAATCGGTACGTTCTCCAATTCCTTTCGTTGTTCTACAGTAATGGTTCCTACTGGTCCCTCCACTGCCTTTTTTTCGTTCTTCAAGGGCACGCCACCTTTTTCAAACCAACTCACAGCGTCTTTATTCATGAAGAGGAGAATGACGCACTTGGCATCTGGATCTGAAAAGGGACCTCCAAAACCTTCACCACGAAATCGGTAAAAAGCCGGCATCGTCCAACCCTGATCCTGACGCGCGCTAATTACACCGTAGCCTTTACTCACGTGCGTAATAACATCCGTGTGTCTAACAACTTTAGGAAACACGGCGATCGCTTCTGCCCGGTCGATCAGCTCTTTGGGCATTCCGCTGTCGGGGAGTTGTGCCAGCATGCTCATGATTCTGCCTGCGTCCTCAGAACGAGTAACAGCGTGTTGGAACTTGGCAGCAGGTTGCGGCGATTTTTGTGGATGTAGTCCGAACGTGAGAGAAGAGTTCGCCTGAACCAGCAACACCGGGATTACGACGAAGACAATAATTCTGAAAGTAGTCTTAGACATCAGATAATCCTCCACAATTTCGTAGATTACTATTTCTTAGATCGAGAAGGCGCTTAACGAAGCTGGCTTAGCTAGCTTGGTTGGACATCAGATGAAGGACGTTAATCGATGGTTTCCCGCGGGGCCTCGTTCAACGGGCATACTTTTCAAACTTTTTGGGAATTTCATGAACTTGTACGACTGTCAAAGCACAGTAACCATCGGCACTGGGTCCAGTGTCACATTCGCAGTTTGTGTAATAAACGACTGCTGTTTTCTTTCCGTTGGGAAAACGTGAGCAAACATTCGGATCGTCACTAACAAACAGCAATTTGATCGGC
This sequence comes from Pyrinomonadaceae bacterium, assembly GCA_035758935.1. Taxonomy (GTDB): domain Bacteria; phylum Acidobacteriota; class Blastocatellia; order Pyrinomonadales; family Pyrinomonadaceae; genus PSRF01. The sequence goes on from DASTVU010000680.1 coordinate 9,280, forward strand.
TTATTTAATTTCTCCCACGCCATCGGGGTCGGATTCGGGAGTGAAGGATTATCTATTTCAATCTTTCTCCTACGCCTCTCTTGACCAGATAGGATGGCACCGTGGTAGCGCGATGCGATGGCGGCAGGAAGTGCGACTCGGCTTATGGTGGCGGCATTTTTCTCAGATAATATTTCACAAGAATTAATAACCAGCTCATGAATGATCACTGGATGAGTGAAACAATCACCTGCTTGTGTGGATCGTGGGACTCCTAAAATGACAAGCGATAGAATTAGCGACAGAATTATTGACTTCAACATATGAATTTAACCTACCACTCTCGATAGCTCATGTCGTCAGGCGCCTAATCCTGAAAGCCTGATTTCCAACGACAGCATTGACGCTGGTTTTTAGAAACTCTCTGCGGCTGTTATCTGCTGACTCTGGATTACGCATCGTGATCGATTCCTCCTAATCACGCGGTGTCGGCCCTTTGCTTGATTCTAGCAGCGCAGGGGTTGTGGCGATCAACTTTGAGCAAATCAACATTAATTTGAACAAGATGCTTGCCTACCAGAACTCGCGAAGTAAGCGCATTAAGATTGACTTTAGTTCCGAACAGGAATAGTCTCCCGCCGTTCTGATTCGAAGGCTGACCCCCCGAGCCTCTACATCCTCGCTAATCAAGCCTTGATCTAACGACATAACACGGCCTTTCCACCCCGACGTAAAGGAGAAATCTCATGCCTTGGACCAAGATTGGAGGCCCGGCGCATAGCCTGGCGATCTTTGCAAACCGCCTCGCTGCGTTGACCCCGGACAAACAGGCTGTTTACATGCGCGATCCTTCCTCAGGTCAGTGGAAGCAGATTGGTGGGCCGGCCACTGCCCTCGTTGGCGGCGCCTGGGATCTTTACGCAACCTCTCCGGGAGCCGGAGACTTGTGGCGCTATGACGGGAGCGCATGGACCAAGGTCGGCGGACCAGGCGCCCAATTCGTTGGTATCTGCAATTCGGTGTACGCCCTTGCCCCGGATCGCTCAAAACTCTATCGGTTCGATCGCTACTCCGGAGCGTGGACGCAAATCGGTGGACCAGCGGACGCCATCATTAGAGGTGGTTCGAAGGTTTATGCCTCGGCACCATCGAAATCAGAAATATGGGAGTATTCACGTTACCTTGGCAACTGGAAGAAAATCGGTGGTCCAGGTTCGATGTGGGTTGGAGTCGGTGGCACCATTTATGGCCTTACACCTGATAAGAGTGCCGTCTTTAAATACACCGGAACGCCAGAGAACTGGACGAAGGTAGGTGGGCCTGCTGCGACTCTCATTGGAGGTGGATCATTTCTCTACGCTACTTCGCCCGGCACTGGCGATCTCTGGCGGTACAGTGGAAAGGGCGAGCAATGGGACAAAGTGGGCACTCCGGGAACTGGGTTCGTCGCCGTCGGACACTCCATCTATGGCATGACCACTGACAAGAGTGAGGTCTATGAATTCAACGACGATAACGCCGAGAGTAAACGACTTCGTGATCTACTCTACAAGTGTTACGACAAGTCCGACTTCGGTAATCGAGTTACTCGTGGTTTCGTAGTCAAGGAGATGAGCGGGGATGTACTCGCCGAGCATTGCTCCGATGTGTGCTTCCAACCACTCAGCACTCTCAAACTACTGCCTTACCTTCACACGTTGATCGAAGTCGATAAAGGAA
>DASTVU010000681.1:0-4797 GCA_035758935.1 Pyrinomonadaceae bacterium
GGTCATAAACGACGCGGTGGCCGGCCGCCAGAATAGCCTCAACCGTTCCCTCGGGCAGAATGTTTCCGTCGCGAGCTGAAGGGTTAGAGATAAACCAGATACCCAATTCCAGATCTTTCGGGTTGGTTGTGATCGAGACAAAACGCGTCTCAATGCTACGTGAGCGTGCGCGTTCGATGTAGCCTTCGTAGTCGTCTTGTAGGACGTAAATAAACCGCACTCCCTCCTCGACCCTCAGGTAACTCAGATACTCGCAAATAGCATGATCTGAGCCGTAGGTCGGATAACGCTGCTCAAATTCTCCCAACCCAGGGGTTTCCTCTTGCCGCAAGTTGATCAACTCTTCGAAAATTGGTTTGTGATATTCGGTGAGCTGCTTGCGCACCCAACCTTCTTCAATTGTGTCGATGGGGTAGTTCTCTATGATTTCGCGCACTACCGCTAACACTTCGGGCGTTGGATAACTGTAAACTGTCGTGAAAGCTTTAAGCTTGTCCAACCGGAACCTCCTGCGACTTCAGCATCACTCGACCTTCCAACTCTTGCACGCACTCAAAGCAGGCAGCAAAGTCTTTTGGCGGATTTGCCAAGCCGATCACTGCATGCATAACGCGCACCGTCTTAAGTAGAGTTCGCTCGTAGTTCTCCTGCGTTGAGGTGCTCTGGTAGTTGGCAAGCACTCGTTCGTAGTTGTAAGGACGTAGGGCCCAAAAGAAATACTCGGTCGGGTTCAGCGTCACCACCTGTTCGAATCGAGCCTTACACCAAGCCTTGTTACCTCGATATCCTTTTAGTTGGTTTATCACTAGTTGGTCTTCGGCTTTTGGAAACAGGAAGTCGAGGTTGCTGGTTTCCACAATCTGTCTCCTCATTTCGAGCAACTGCCTCACAGAAGGTTGCGAAATGCCCATGTCTCTTAAGGTGTCGTAGAAAATTCGTCGATCAGTAAGCACCAGATCGCGCAGACCATTAACTCTGTAGTGCGCCATGATTTCCGTTTCATTCGACGCAGCGTACTCATTCAGGATCACTGTCTCTTCAAACTCATCCGGACTGACGCTCGACATGTCGTACGGATAGTCAAACATCATGTGGGCGAAGTCGTGGAGAAAATACATCGACTCCATGGTCACGTTCTTGTACGTGTCGCGCTTGGCTACCCAGTTGTAATAAGCAGAGAAGTTTGCGTACTCGGAAGGATCCGTCTGCGAGTAGAAGACCGGGGCTTTGGCGTCCATCACGAACTGGATCAGGCTGCGGTAGAAGGGATTGAGTTTGATGAGTGGCTCTTTGAAGATCTCCGTCCATACGAAGTCTTCATACTCATCTTTGCGCCGGAATAAACTGATGCCTTTCATGGGTCACCTAAATCAGCATAGCCCAAGAGAATTACCCGAACGAGAACGACAAGCAAGAGAAGAATGTGGGATCGGTCATAAAGTGAAATTGGCCTATTAGTGGAATCAATAACTTACGAGGACGATTCGGTCATTAAATGAAAATCTTTTCGGGCATAACGTGAAAATTTCCTACAGATTTCGGTCATAACTTGAAATTTTCCTCACGTCCCACTGTTTAGAGCCTTTCATTCCGCTTCACTATCTCTGTTTTAACTGATGTTGTCGAAAGTAATCTGGCGGTTGCCACTCGCACTGCGACATAAAGGAGACAAACGTAGCGGTGAATTGCATAGCTGCTTATTACAGAAAGAACTAAATCGGGTATATGAATCATGGTTAGGCTTGGACGATGACATCGATCCCCCTCAGCTGCGTCCGGCGAGGGGTTAATGCAATTCTTCTTGGGAGCTTATGTCAACCCCTCAGGGATTTCAGTAGATGGGCTGCGGGAACTAGGTAGTGACCGTGAAGCGATTGATAACCTGATTGGCTCTTTGCGAGCGGAAGCAGCAAAGATACCGAACATGCGTTCAGAGGCAAAGAGAGAACACGAGTTTAAGGAAGCCGCCAGTAGGATTTTGAAAAAGTGGGAAGAGGACCGACTCAACCTCTCGAATGTTACTCGGTCAATGTTTGGTCGCGATGCCACCAAACTAGCGAGTAACTTTGTTAGCTCGGTTGCTAATAAGACAGCAGCCGGCCTGGTTACAGGAACACTGACTGAAGCAGGAAAAGCGACATTGGCGACTACGCTCACCGGTAGTGCACAAAATGTAGATTGGGTTGGCGCGCTCAACGCTGGCGGTGTCTTTGGAGCTGGTCTGATTGTGGGAGCGAGCACGCATGTTGGACTTACGTATCACGATCAAGCTAAACGTAAGAAAAACAGTCCCTACCGATTCCTGACCACCTTGGAGAACACTGGTCTTCTGTGCCGCTTTTAGGGGTTATATTGTGGGCACAACTGTTCAAATGACGCGGGTCTTCGTGGTCGTCTTCATGACAAGAACGAAAGCGTGCGTTGGATAAGCCAAAACATCGCCACACTGCCGATGGCGTAGGGCGGAACGAGTTCCGCCCAGCGCGGAAATGAAATGTGTATTAGGCGGATGAGAGCGATCAACGACAGCACTGCGCCGATGAATAGGAAGTGCCCGCTCTCAACGCCAACGCTGAAGAACAACAGCGCCGTCGGAATATGTCCCTGCGGCAAGCCGGCTTCACTTAACCCGCCTGCGAAACCAAGACCGTGCATCAATCCGAACGTAAGGGCGACCAGCCAGGGCGCGCGCGCGGTGAAAGTTTCCAGACCGCGGTGCAAGCGCACAACCTCAACCGCGACAAAGACAATGCTCAACGCGATCACCGCCTCGACCGGCCGCTGGGGCACGTGCACCAAACCGAGCGTTGCCGCCGAAAGAGTGATGCTATGGGAGAGCGTGAAGGCGCTGACGGTTTTCACCAGCTTCCAACCGCCGCGTGTGATGATGAGCAACGCGAGCACGAACAGCAGATGGTCAATGCCTGTAAGAATATGCTCGACGCCAATTGTGATGTACGTCCGGGCGACCTCCAGCACACCGGCCGCAGCTTTCACCTCGAGCGACGGAGCGGATGGCGTGATGCGTGAGACTTGCGTCGTGCCGTCGAGACGCTCCAAACGACCGAGCACATCAGTGGTCGTCGAGTTAAGACCGACAATGTGAATCGTGCCGCCGATCAGCCCGCCCGCGCACTTCACGGTCCAGCGTTCGCTAAAGGCATTGTGGATCATGGAACCACGAGGCTCGGTCACGTTCGTGCAGGCCCTCGGAAGTTCCACGTAGAGTCCCAGTCGCAAGTCCTCTCCCCGGCCGGGCACTTTCCAAAACACATCGTAAGTTTCCGGTCCGGTTTGTCGCAGTTCAAGATAAGCGGGACGCACCTCGTGCGCGATCGCAGCCGAGGAAAACACGAGCAAGAAGAGAATTGAACCGGAGACTGCAAGAACGGAGCAAAGAAAACTCTTTCCTGTTTGTTCCAGTTCGGGAACTCTTCGGTTCTTCATCGTTGGACCTCCGCCAGGTGCGGACTCTCAATGGTCACCGTGTAATGCTTGAGCAGTTCCTGGTAAAACTTTTCGTTCAATTCCAACCGCGACGCGTCGGCCCACTCGCGGCGGACGTCATCGCGCACTTCCGCCAGTGCGGGCACGCGTCCCTCCGCGCGCTCGCTAACGAACACTAGATGCGCGCCGTAACCGGACTCCACCGGGCCTTGCCACATGCCTGGCGAAAGCTCGCCTAACTTCGCGGCAAACTTTTCTCCGAACTGTTTCGCGATCTCACTGGTTGGTGTGGCCGTGAAGGTGTGTTCCATCAGGAACGAATCGCCCAGCGCCAAGGCGTCGGCCTGCGCGCCAGCCCGGTTCAACTGCACGAGTAGTTCAGCGACGTCACGCGCGAGGTTTTCACCGTGCTTTGCCGGATCGAGATACACCTGACTAAATGTGAAGCGTTGCTCGACGCGAAACCGGTCGGGGTGCGACTGTAGGTACGCGTTCAAGTCGGCGTCGGTCGGTTCACGTATGGCGGCAACATCATCGGAGATGAACTCCATCTTTTGCCGCAACCGGCGACGGATGACGGTGTCGTCCTTGTCCAACCCCATCGCCATCGCTTCGCGGCAATAGACCTCCTCGCGCACAAGGTCTTGGACCAGGCCCGCCAGTTCTTCAGTCGTGGGCGGGCGCTGCCAGGTTTTCGCGAAGCCGGATGCGAGCTGGTCAATCTGGCCTTGCGTCACGATGATCTTTCCCGGCCGATCGCTGCTGCCCGGCTTGGACACCAAGCCGTACGCTAGGAATAGCAGCGCTCCCAACAGGAGGAAATGCACCAAAGGTTCGCGCAGGATTCGTTTCATGTGCTTCACCTTTCACGATTATTTCGCCGGCGTATACCAGATTGGCGACGTGTAAGCGCGCTCCTGAAGTTTCATCGCGGTCCCAGGCAGCGGCTTGATCCCGAAGCGCTTCGCGTCATACGCAGTCCAACGGGGCGTGGGAATCTCCAGGACGCGCACGTAGTAAAACGCGCGTTGTTTGGCGTCGAAGTCCGGATCTTTCCAAACGGTGATCAACTCCGGATCACCAATGGTGTTGGACCAGGTGGCATTTTCAACGTCTACGGTGTCACCGACGGGCGGCACCTTACCATTCGCGCCTCGTTTGCGCTTTTCAGCGTCCCCCCAAACCACGTCATAGACCTGCTCGTGAAGCTCGCCCTTGGCATCGATCCAGCCTTTAACAATCTGAATGCGGTCGAGGTTTGCGCCGATGGGGTCTTTCAGTGCCGCGACGAGGAACGTCGGGGACTTGCCCGCAGGAGCCTCGCTCAGATCGCCGCCCATGGGGACGCCC
>DASTVU010000682.1:0-3101 GCA_035758935.1 Pyrinomonadaceae bacterium
ACCTGTGGTATCGGCTAAACGTTTTTCCACTTAACGTACCCCCGCTTCGTCAGCGGCAGAAAGATATTCCGTTGCTGCTCGAGCATTTTGTCCGCCGCTTCAGCAAAAAGGTCGGTAAGACTATAACTTCCGTGTCGCCCACAACCCTGAAGAAGCTGCAAGAGCACTCCTGGCCCGGAAACGTTCGTGAACTGGCAAATGTTATCGAACGCGCAATGATCAATTCTCAGGGACCAGTGCTGCGCGTAGCCGAGGACTTCGATGCGACCTTAGTCGGTACTACACCGCCCGCACTCAAGACCCTTGAAGACGTCGAACGCGATCATATTCTCAGTATTCTTGAGGAAACGAATTGGCGAATCGAAGGTAATCACGGCGCCGCCCGGATCCTTGGCATGAACCCGAGCACCCTCCGTGCACGCATGATGAAGCTCGGCATTCACAAACGCCCTCAAACTGTGTCGAAATCGAGCTAGTATTCCACGTGGGCGAGCCGAGCGGCTGCTGCGCTCGGCTGGCACAGTTCAGTTGTCAGGTGAGTGGGTCACTGCTCTAGCTCAGAACGTCTTCGTCCAAGTTCCGAGTTGCTTGAATGGGTTGCCACCCACTGCGCGGTCCACAAACACATCAACTGTCTTCTTTGGTCCTGCTCCCGCAGCGTCACCCAGCACGAACCCTTCAAGAAGGAAGTAACTGTTTGTAGCTTCACCTTTGATCACGTCGAAGCCGCTCTTGGCGGCAGCATCGTTGAACCACAGCCTTGCCGTGCCGCTTCTATGACCTGGCACTCCTTCGGCCCTCCCGGGCGGCCTTTTTCTTCGCCACGACACCAATGACTCCAATCTTCATGCTATCCTTCGTGTTGCGAAGAAAATGCCGACAACAAAGATCATTAGAAGACGTCTCATCGTCTTCCTGGCTGCCGTTCTGTTGGCTCTGAGCCTTCCCTTTACCAACCTTGGACAGTCAAAGTTTGTCACGCGACGAGGCCAGGAGCTTATCTCGCCCGATGGCAAACCTCTGCTCTTGAAAGGCATCAATCTGGGAAACTGGCTGCTGCCCGAAGGTTACATGTTCAAGTTCAAGACGGCCAGTTCTCCGCGGTTGATTCAGTCCGTCGTGAATGAACTGCTCGGTGAAGACGAGGCGCGACGATTCTGGAGAGCTTTTCGGGAAAACTACATAACGAGGGAAGACATCAGGTTCATCAAACAATCAGGTTTCAACTCTGTTCGCGTGCCCTTCAGCTATCGGCTTTTTGTCTCAGAAAGTGATCAGCAAAAGCTGGAAGGTCCGGGATATAAGCTGTTGGAACAAGTTGTCAACTGGTGCAAGCAGGAAGGTCTCTCTGTAGTTCTGGACATGCATGGCGCGCCTGGCGGACAGACCGGAGATAATATAGATGACAGTTGGGGATATCCGTTTCTCTTTGAAAGCGCCGAGAGTCAGGAGTTAACGGTTAATATCTGGCGAAAGATCGCCGCAGGTTACAGTAACGAGCCAACGGTCATAGGTTACGACCTACTTAACGAGCCGATCGCTCACTACTTCGACACTGCCTCCCTCAACCCAAAGCTCGAGCCGCTCTATCGCAAAATCGTCGCCGGTATACGCGAGGTCGACAAAAACCATCTGATCTTTCTTGGCGGCGCGCAGTGGAACGGCAACTTCGAAGTCTTTGGACCGCCGTTCGACGATAAGCTCGCCTACACCTTTCACAAATACTGGATGAAGGTGGACCAAGGGGCTATTCAGCAATACCTCGATTTTCGCGACAAACACAATGTGCCTGTTTGGATGGGAGAGTCGGGCGAAAACACTGACGAGTGGATCGCGTCGTTTCGAACGTTGCTGGAACAACACAACATCGGTTGGTACTTCTGGCCGTACAAGAAGCTCGACGCGACTTCGTGTGTCGCGTCGATAAATCCACCTGCGGATTGGCCAGCGATTGTAGCTTTTGCAAACGGCCCGCGTACGACGTTCGAAGAGATAAGGAAGAACCGGCCCCCAAAAGAGAAGGCACAAAAGGCACTGAGCGATTATCTAGAGCGCATAAAATTCGCGAACTGCCGGATCAACACCGGATACCTGAAAGCGCTCGGGTTAAAGGCGACTGCAAACCCAGCCAGTCAGAATTGAATCCCGCGAGAAGCGATAAGAGCAAGTTTATGAACAAGCAACCGACTATGTATAGGAATCGTTTTGATGAACACATCAAGATCGGACGCATTCGTTTTCTTCGGCGCCACCGGCGACCTGGCTTATAAAAAGATCTTTCCAGCACTCCAGGCGCTGATCAAGCGCGGCAATCTTAACGTTCCGATCATCGGAGTAGCGCGCGCGGGCTGGACTTTGGACCAACTGCGAGAGCGTGCCCGCCAAAGTTTGGAACAATTCGGCGGTCTCGACGAACACGCGTTTGCGAAGCTTTCCAGCCTGCTGAATTACATCGACGGCGACTACCAGGATCCCGCAACCTTCCAACGCCTGAGACAGATGCTAGACGGCGCCAACCTCCCGCTTCACTACCTGGCGGTTCCACCCAGCATGTTTGGCTCGGTCGTGCAGGGGTTGGACCATGCTAGCTGCGCAAACAATGCGAGAGTGGTGGTGGAGAAACCGTTTGGTCGTGACTTCGCATCAGCCCAGGCACTGAACAACGTCCTTCATGAGGTCTTCCCCGAATCATCGATATTTCGCATCGATCATTATCTTGGCAAAGAAGCCGTACAGAACCTTTTGTACTTCCGCTTTGCCAACGCCTTTCTGGAACCAATCTGGAATCGCAACTTCGTGGACAACGTACAGATCACGCAGGCAGAAAACTTTGGCGTACAGGGTCGCGGCGCATTTTACGAGGAAGTGGGTGCAATCCGTGATGTGGTCCAAAACCATCTCTTGCAAGTGATTGCATTGTTGGCGATGGATGCGCCGGCTGGACGCCACTACGATGCATTGCGCAGCGAAAAAGTTCAGTTGTTCAATGCGATGCGGCCGCTCAATCCAAACGATGTAATACGCGGCCAGTTCCGCGGCTACCGCTCCGAAAAGGGTGTGGCTACAGACTCACGGGTCGAGACGTTCGCGGCTGTCCGTCT
>DASTVU010000683.1:0-5562 GCA_035758935.1 Pyrinomonadaceae bacterium
GAATAAGGCAATCGCGACACAGGATCACATCGGCGCTCGGAAGTTCATCTCGGGTCAAGTCAAGCAATGCGAACTGCGTCCGTTCGTCACCATAGAGACGCCGGTTGCGAGCAATGAGATCCGGAATAATATCAACGCCAATATATCGCTCAACGCCGAGGGGCGTATCTTTCATCCAGTTGAAATCGCCGCACGGCGCGTCGAGCATCGATCGCGCTCCGATCTCCTGAAGCAGAAGCGGCAACTCGTTTCTGAGTTTGGCCGTTCGCCCAAGGTTCGATCCCGGCCCCGACCTGGATTCTGAGTCTCCCCAACGGTTCTCGGTGTAGAACGGTGCGAACGTCGACTGCATGTGCTTGCGCGGGGTAAGCACGCTCTGCACGAAGGTTTTGAGTTTGCCCGCCATTTCTGTTCGCGAGAGTGTATACTTACCAGCCACATCCTTAGAAACGGGAAACAAAATAGCCCGGTTCGTCATTATCCTCGAAGGCCGTACGCGCAGCTCTATTGAGATTTAACGTCCGCTGAACGCTTCCCACCGGAGGTTTGCATGTGTCCCACGCCTTTTCAAAACGACCTCTTCATCAGTTATGCACAGATCGATAACGAATTCTTTACCCAAAAAACGAAGGGCTGGATCGATCTGCTGCACGAGCGACTCGAAATCCGGCTCGCGCAACTCCTTGGAACTCGTCCAAAAATTTTTCGGGATCCGCAGCTGAGAGGCCCAGAGGATTTCAGACAAAGACTTGTTATTGAGCTTTCTCGCACTGCGATTTTTGTATCGGTCGTTAGCCCTCGCTACATCAGTTCCGATTCATGTCGCGACGAATTCGAATACTTCTTTGATGAGGCAAAGCGTCGAGAGCTTGGTGAGAAGCGATGTGTCTTCAAAATAGTGAAAACGTATGTACCGCTGAAAGACCATCCGGCTGGTTTTCAGGATTTGCTGGGATACGAGTTTTATGAACGCAACGAAGTATCGGGAAGAGTGTATGAGTTTGACGCCGAAATCAGTGTGCAAGGAGAAAAAGACAAACGCTATTGGAACAAGTTTGAAGACCTGGCCTGGGACATACACGAACTGATCAAGTTTCTCGAAACGCCAGGCTCCCCCAAACCATCAGGAGCAACAATCTATCTCGCCGAAACTACTTCCGACCTTGCCGAACAGCGCGATAAAGTAAAACGAGAACTGACTCAATACGGTCACACCGTTCTTCCCAACAAAGCACTTCCTTTAGAAGCTTCGGCTTTTCAAACTGTCGTACGTGATTACCTTCAGAGTAGTCAACTTTCAGTTCATCTCATTGGCGAACACTACGGGCTCATTCCTGAGAAAGAGACGGAGCGATCGATAGTTCGCTTGCAGCAGGAACTCGCGGTGGAACGCGGCGACGATGCACACTTCTCTCGCCTCATCTGGATGCCGCCCGGCCTGGAGCCAAAAGACGACCGCCAAAAGAAGTTTGTTGTCGATTTGCAGACTAGCTTTTCTTCTCACAATGGATCTGAGTTGCTACAGGTAAAACTGGAAGATCTGAAGACGATCATTCAGTCGAAGTTAGCGCCAAAAACAAAACCCGTAGTCGATGACACCCATCACACCGGCACAGTTCGAATCTATCTGATTTGCGATCCCACTGACGTTGAGTCCGCGGATCCCCTACGCAACTATCTTCTTGATCAAGGATACGAAACTACCTTCCCGTTGTTGGATGGCAGTGATGCAGAGGTTTTTGAAGATCACAAAGAAAACCTGTTGCTCTGCGATGCAGTATTGATCTTTCAGGGGCAAGCCAGTGAAGGTTGGCTGCGAATGAAGTTGCGCGAGCTACGCAAACTACCAGGCTACGGTCGTACGGCGCCATTGCTCGACACCGCAGTCTACATCGGTGGTCCGGCTTCACCAGCAAAGGAGCGTTTCCGCATTCTTGAACCGCGCACGATCAAGAGTTACGCGGACTTCGATCCCGCATCACTTGAGCCATTTATTGCGGCGATTTCAAAGGCGAAAGGAGGCGTGCAATGACACCCGAAACCACGCAGACTTTCACGGGCCAGGGAACTTCGACAAATCCATTTCCCGGTTTACGCCCGTTTGATTTTGAAGAAAGTCATTTGTTCTTTGGTCGTGACGGTCAAAGCGAACAACTAATCTCCAAATTAGGCGCCACACACTTTCTGGCGGCAGTCGGCACATCGGGCAGTGGCAAGTCGTCGCTGGTTCGCGCTGGGTTGATGCCCGCTTTGTTCGGTGGATTCATGACGAGTGCCGGATCCAACTGGCGCATCGCTGTCATGCGTCCAGGGAGCGATCCAATTGGAAACCTGGCGCGAGCATTAAATTCTCCCGATGTTTTTGGCTCAGAGATTCCGGAGAATGCGGCGCTCCAAATCGCGCTCACCGAAGCCTCGTTGTTACGTGGAAGTCGTGGACTTGTTGATGCGGTGCGCCAGGCCATGATCGCCAGGAACGAAAATCTGCTGGTGTTAGTGGATCAGTTTGAAGAGATCTTCAGGTTTGCACGCGTCGCGGAAACACAGGAATACCGCGATGAAGCGGCGGCATTCGTCAAACTGCTTCTCGAAGCGGCTAAACAGCGCGAGCTTCCGATCTACGTCGCTCTCACGATGCGATCGGATTATCTCGGCGACTGCTCGCAGTTTTGGGGACTTCCGGAAGCAATCAACGAAAGCCAGTATTTGATTCCGCGTCTCACTCGCGATCAACTCAAAGAAGCAATCACGGGACCAATCTCCGTCGCGCATGGAAACATCACGCCGAGGTTAGTCGCTCGGCTGCTGAACGATGTTGGCGATAATCAGGATCAATTGCCGGTGCTCCAACACCTCCTGATGCGAATGTGGGACGAGTGGGAAAAGCAGACTTTGACACTGGAACACGTCGAAGCCGGCAATACGATCACAGTTCCACACCGCAAAGTGCACAGCGGTGGCGCAATCGATCTCTGTTGTTATGAGGCCGTCGGGGGCATGGCAAACGCATTGTCGCGACACGCCGATGAAGCGCTCAGTGAATTGAGGCCTCCCAGTCAGAGAGTTGCAGAAAGACTTTTCAAAGCACTAACGGAAAAGGGTTCTGACAACCGCGAAATCAGAAGACCGGTAACGTTGGGAGTGCTTTGCGCGCTTGCCAAGGCGGATCAGTCCGAAGTTGTTGGTGTTATCGAAACATTTCGTCGTCCGGGCAGATCTTTCGTGATGACTCCCGCCGGATCCCTGAGTGCTGAGTCGTTGATTGATATCTCGCATGAAAGTTTGATTCGTGCCTGGACCAGGTTGAAGGAATGGGTTGAAGAAGAATCTCGTTCTGCGCGGATCTACAAGCGTTTGGCCGAGACCGCGGTGCTGGAGGCTGAGGGCAAGGCTAGTCTGTGGCGCGATCCGGATTTGCAAATCGCATTGACGTGGCGTCAGGAAGCAAAACCGAATCAGGCCTGGGCACAGCGTTATCATCCGGAGTTTGATCGCGCGATGGATTTTTTGGACCGAAGTGTGAAAGAGCGTGATGCCGCAATTCGGGAAAAGGAGTTACAGCGCAAGCGAGCCATAAAGCGAACCCGGTTGACCGCGATATTCTTCGGATTTCTATTTCTGGTGTCTTTGGTGGCGCTGTTTTTTGCGAATCAACAACGCGTAGTTGCCAACCAGGAACGCGAAAAAGCAGACGGTCTTAGGAAGCAAGCAGAACAAAACGCCGAAGACGCAAAGAACAACGCACGAAAAGAGGAGGAAGCGCGGTTAGCGACACAAGTGGCAGAACAAGAACGAAAAGCCGCGGACCAGTTTGCGAAGGAATCGGCAAAACTCGCTCACGATGCAGACGTTCAACGACAGGAAGCATTGAAACAGAAGGGAATCGCGGAAGCACAAACAAAGAAAGTTATAGAGCTGCAAAGGAAGGCGGAGCAACAGGCTGCAGACGAGCAGGAAATCAATACGCTAACTCGCCAGATCAGCGACGACCTCAATAAAAAGAATGTCGACGGTGTTATAAAGAACGCAAAAACACTTGTCGAACACTACCAAAAGAAATCGGATTCTCGCGGCGAGTTCGAGAATCAAACCTTACTCGCGACTGCCTACCTGCAGTCGGGCAACAACACCGAAGCGCGAGATGCTGCGCAGAAGGCTTTAACGCTTCATGACAACAATCAGCTCGAGAACAGTCGCCTGCAACATGAGAACCTCATTGTGCTGATAGAGGCTTATCTGAAACAAGCTGATGGCTATGAGCGCCAGAGTGGATCTGAAAACCGGAGTGAATTAAACGAAGCGTTAAGGAATGCGTTGTTAGCGCTAAGAATTCAGGAAGGATCGTTCGGACCGAAGAGCCGAGCGATAATACCGGATTTAGTAACAATGGCCACCGTTCTCGAAAAACTTAAACGAAACGGGACCGCCATCACTTACCGAGAGAAAATTGTGGACGTTCAGAAAGAAGCGGTCCGAGCTAATAACGTCGAGCTTGCAACTGCAATAGTAGAGTTGGCAAAGTTCGAACAAAAATCAGGTAGGAACAACCGGGCAGCCGCACGGTTCCAGGAAGCACTCAAGATTCAGGAATCCCTTTTTGGTTTAGAGGATCCACAACTTGTTCCCACGCTGAATAGTCTCGCCGAAGTCTACCGGCTTGATAAGAAAGACTCGGAAGCTGATCTGGTTGTACAGCGGATCCAGCGTCTTCAGGGTAAAGATGCGATTCTTCGTAAAGGCGCATCAGGCCCTGAAGTCAGGGCGTTACAGGAACGACTTCTGAAATTGCGTCATTTTCAGGGAAGCGTCGATGGGTATTTTGGCCCGAGCACTGAAGCTGCAGTGATCAAATTTCAGACGAGCAAAGGTCTGCAGGCTGATGGGATCGTTGGTCCAGGTATCAAAGAGCTTCTGGACGAGACGAAAGCGCTTACTCGTCCTTCCGTTACGGGTAAAGTTACCGTTGAGGTTGTGCAGCAGATGTTTCCATCTTCTCCAATCATGAACATCCAGGCTAGTCTGCCCGGCATTCTCCGTGCGCTTGAAGACGCTGGTCTTTCTGACGAAGACATGGTGCTGATGGCCTTGGTGACACTAAATTTCGAGAGTGGGGGAACCTTTGCACCAACCACGGAACAAAAAACGCGATTCAATACATCGCCCAATGGTCATCCGTTTGACTTATACGACAAGAGGAACGGAAACCAGGGCCCACCCGAAGGTGAACGCTTCAAAGGCCGAGGCTATATTCAGTTGACGGGCCGAGCAAACTACGACAAATTCGGCCGGGACATTGGTCTCGAGGGACAGTTGGTAGAGTATCCGGAGCTCGCCAACGATCCAGCTATTGCGGCAAGAGTTTTTGTTCAACTCTTCAAGAACGCTGAAGCAAGGATCAGAGAACCTTTGACCCAGGGTGACTTAGGCCTGGCGACCAGGCGTTTAGTTGGCGGCGGGTACACAGGCGCCCGGTTGGACCAGTTTAAGAAGGCATTTGAGAAAGGAAAGTCACTGATTCAATAAGCACTTCGGAACGTACTGTAGGGGCGGCCCTCCGTGGCC
>DASTVU010000684.1:0-5337 GCA_035758935.1 Pyrinomonadaceae bacterium
CGTGTTCTCCCAGTGCTGCGACCGCCTCTGGAACGCATTCACGATTGGAGTGAGTTCCACACGCACCTTGGTGAGTCGACGCTGCGCGAACAAGGCAGCCGTTGCATGGACTGCGGCATCCCTTTCTGTCATACCGGCGAATTGCTCAACGGTGCTGCTTCCGGTTGTCCACTCAACAACCTGATTCCCGACTGGAACAATCT
The DNA here is from genome assembly GCA_035758935.1 of Pyrinomonadaceae bacterium. Lineage (GTDB taxonomy): Bacteria > Acidobacteriota > Blastocatellia > Pyrinomonadales > Pyrinomonadaceae > PSRF01. The sequence goes on from DASTVU010000684.1 coordinate 204, forward strand.
CGTTCACCGCGGACGTTGGAAGGCGGCCCTCGAACTCCTGCACAAGACAAACAACTTTCCTGAATTCACGGGCAGAGTTTGTCCCGCGCCGTGTGAAGGCTCGTGCGTGCGTGGGATTACAGACCAGCCGGTGGCAATCAAGTCGATTGAGTGTGCGATCGTCGATCGTGGTTTCGATGAAGGTTGGATTGTCCCGCGTCCGCCTCAGCGCCGCACAGGAAGAAAAGTGGCAGTCATTGGATCCGGTCCGGCGGGCCTGGCTTGCGCGGCAGAGCTTAACTTAGCGGGCCACTCCGTGACGGTGTTTGAGAAGGCGGATCGTATTGGTGGTTTGCTCGTGTACGGCATTCCAAACATGAAGCTCGATAAGGCAATCGTTCAGCGGCGTATCGATTTGCTTTCTGCCGAAGGCATTCACTTCATTACTAATACCGACGTTGGTCACGACTATCCGGCCGAGCGGCTGTTGAATGAATTTGACGCCGTTGTGTTGTGCGGCGGAGCGAGCCGTCCGCGTGATCTTGCTGTTGAAAATCGAAGTCTGCCGGGCATTCACTTCGCGATGGGTTTTCTGCGTGCGAATACAAAGAACCTGTTGGATGGTACGACCGCAGACTTCATCTCCGCGAAAGATAGAGACGTGATCGTGATCGGAGGCGGCGATACCGGCACTGACTGTGTCGCCACTGCGCTGCGCCACGGTTGCCGTACTCTGGTCCAATTCGAAATCCTTCCGCAGTCACCATCCTCGCGCGCTGCTGACAACCCCTGGCCCCAGTGGCCTAAGGTCCATCGCGTCGACTACGGGCATGACGAAGCAATTGCGTTGCGCGGTAAAGATCCGCGTTTCTACTCCGTGATGACACAACGCTTCGTCGGCAATGGCGAAGTAGAGGCCGTTGAAACCGTCGAAATAGATTCTTCATTCAACGAAGTCTCTGGCACGAATCGCATGTGGCCTGCGCAACTCGTGCTGCTCGCGATGGGATTTCTCGGCCCCGAGAAAGAAGGTCTGATATCTCAACTCGGCTTGACCTTAAACGCAAGGGGCCTCGTTGCAGTTGACGCAAACAAAATGACGAACATCCCCGGCGTCTTCGCCGCCGGCGACATCGAACGCGGCCAATCCCTCGTCGTCTGGGCAATCGCCGACGGCCGCAAAGCCGCCGCGGGCGTCGACAAATACCTCCAGTCGTAGACCCTCCCTAAAATGTGCTTTTTGGGCCTTTTTGTGGCACCATAAAACAAACCCAGTAGCGCACCTATCAGCGTAAGTTCTAAACGAAATACTTTCCGCGGTTTTCACACATAACAATGAGTCAGCAGAAAACTCTGACCCCCCTGACTGAAATTTTCAAACAAGAGGAAACCCCCATGACTGAATCCGACAACTCGAAGATTCGAAGAGACTGGAACGCGATGATTTATCTCGCTGGCGAAAACAATCTGGCAGATGAGTGCGTCTTTGCTCTCAAGGAACTGAAACGAGCTCGGTCCCGCAAAACAGGCAGAAAAGCCACAGATGAGGCGGTCGATGCACGCGTCAAAGTCGTAGCCCAATTGGATGCCGGTGGCCTGGGCGGCAATGAGGTGCGGTACCTTCTTAAGCGAGGCGGCGGCGATAGAGATGGTGAATTGAACCGCAACGAGATCACGAGAATTGATACCACGGAGACTACTTACCGTGGAGTGCTGAAAGACTTTATCTCTTCGTCGATTCTTATAAGAGGTCGCGCAAAGCATTACCTCCTTGTTCTATCAGGACACGGCAATGGCCTCATTAGTGATTTTCTGTCACGAGACATCGATACGCCCGACAAACTCAGTATTCCCAAGATCCGTTGGGTACTTCGAGAAGTAAAAAAAGACTTTATTGAGAAATTTGGCCAACCCGAAGATGATGATGAAGATTTCAAGATCGACATCCTGGGTCTCGATAGTTGCATGATGAGCATGGCCGAGATCGGTTATGAACTCCGCCACTATGTAAAGTATATGGTGGGAGCCGAAGGCTTTGAGCCCAATTCCGGATGGCCTTACGAGCGAATCCTTTCCGACCTGTTGACTGATTCTGACATCGAGCCAGAAGCTTTTGCCGTTCAAATCGTGGATCGTTACGTCAGATATTACACGGACTTTTTGCCGGCGGCTCGCTCTGTAGATCTGTCAGCATGCGATTTGTCCAGGTTTGACGAGCTTGCAAGCGCGATCAAGGAGCTTGCGGACGTATTGTATGACAAGATCAAGGAGCCGGATTTGGATTCAGATTCGAAACCGAACTCGGATCCGGAATCAAATTCGAGATCGGAAACGATCAGACAAATTGTCCTTGCCCATTGGGAGGCGCAATCCTACAAGGATGACCAGTATGTCGATCTCTACGACTTTTGTGATCTACTCGATCGGGGCCCGGACGAGAATCCAGAGAGACCCAAGACAGGTTCTGTGGTAATGAAAGATGCCAAAGTTGACGAAGATATTGTAACTGCCTGTCGCAAAATAAAGAGAATCCTGACTGGTAATGGAAAGAATGGTGGAGACCCGAACGTTGATAAACCGATGATTTTAAGGTCTCGTCACAGCGGACCTGCTGTTCAGTATTCTCATGGACTGTCGGTCTATTTTCCATGGTCCAACGTAATTGACTCTTACGAGGATCTGGAGTTTGCCACGGACACTAACTGGAAACGCTTTCTCGACAAATACGTCGAGGTTACACGACGATGCAAACGACCATGTCCTACGGAGATGGAGTCAGGTCAGGTCGTGGAGGGGCAATTGTTCTTCAATCCGGTAATTGCGGGTTTCGATTTTCTGTTGTCAGAGAACAAGAACGCTCCGACGGTTAATCGATTTTTGAGCAATAAGGTTGGCGGCATGAAAAACCCCGCTATCGATCATGTGGTTTGTAAGTATCCGGGCGAGAAAGAGCTCGAGGAAGATGAAATCGAGGAGAAAGCTGAGCCCCCAGAGTCAAAGGGGACTCAGTCGACTCAGGAAAAACCAACAACTGAGACTGGTGAGACAAGCGTCGAACCTGGCGAGGAGCCCAGCGTCGCGGGGAGCGGTGAGCCGGGCATTCGACGGGCCCGCAAGAAATAAGTTTTGCTGCCGACCTTGTCAGAATTGATACGGTGAACTACCTACTTCGTTTCGGAACATGCTTCTGCTGTGCGATTTTAGTCGTGCTCTACTCGTCATCTGCGCCGGCGCTTCCCGCGCCGGCACAGGTTCCTGGTCCGAAGTTGGCGCCCAACCGGAGCAAAGCTGTGGCTGAAAAGGTATTTGCCGAAGCTGAACATCTATGTTCCGAAGGAGATGCGGATTCCTGCCGGCTGGCGCTGGCGAAGTACGAACGAGCCGTTGCACTTTGGAAGGCAGCTGACAAGCGGGAACAACAGGGAACCGCGCTGAGAAGAATTGGCCGAATCTATTCCGGCTTCGGAGACTCAAAGAAAGCTCTTGAATACTTCGTCCGATCGCAAAAGCTTTGTGAGACTTTTGCCAGTGTTCGTTGCAACCTGGAGACACGAAACGAGCTCAGTCCGCTGTACGTCTTACTCGGCGAGGTCGATAAAGCGTGGGAGCAGTGTGATGGAGCTTTGAAACTGAGTCGCGACTCGGGAAATCGAGCGGGCGAGGCGCAAGCTCTCAATAATGTCGGAGAAGTCCATTACTATCGCGGCGACCCGGAGAAGGCGATCGAACAATACCAACAGGCTTTATCGATATGGAAAGAACTGAAAGATGACAAAGGCCAGGCGCAAACATTTCTTTACCTCGGATACAGCTTCTCGGATTTAAGCGATACTCAACAAGCAGCAGATAGCTATGCGCACGCGTTGGCATTGTTTGAGAAAGTCAACGACATTCGTGGTCGGGCACAAACGCTAACCGCCATCGGTCACCTACACAATGGGAATGGCGAAAGGCAGGCGGCTCTCGAACATTACGATCGTGCCGCACCTCTTTTTCGTCGTGCCGGTGATCGTATCGAAGAGGCCAGAGCCCTTAATGGGATGGGCTTTATTTACAACAAACTCGGCGAGCCGAAACGAGCAATTGAATACTATCAACAGGCCCGACAATTGTTTCGCGATCTCGATTACAAAAACGGTGAGTCGTCCACGTTGTTCCTCATCGGCCAGGTCGAACTTGCGATCGGCGATCATGCTGCAGCTCTTCGCGACCTGCAGGAATCGCTAAGCATCATACGATCAATTCGTGATGAGCGCGTCGAAGCGATTTTGCTGTCGGAGATAGGAATGGCCCGCGCCTTATCGGGAGATACAACTGGAGCATTCGAAGCCAGCCGGAAAGCTCTTGAGCTGAATCGAAAAGTAAAAGATCGTTATCGTGAATCCTACACACTCAGCAATATTGCCTACCTTCAGGAACGCACCGGAGCCAAACAGCAGGCGCTCGATAGCTATAACGATGCTTTGTCATTGAGCAAGGCCATAGGCGATCGTCCTGGTCAATCTGTCATGCTCTTTAACATCGCGCGCGTTTTGCGCGACCTGGGGAATCTCGATCAAGCTCGACGCAACACTGAAGAGGCACTTGAGATCAACGACACGTTGCGTACGAAAGTCTCTGGCGACGAGATGCGCGCGTTGTATACCGCCACAGTTCACAGGTTATACGATTTTTATGTCGATCTGCTGATGCGACTCTATGTGAGTCGTCAGGATCAAAGTTTTGTCGTCAAAGCTTTTGAGGCAAGTGAGCGTGGACGTGCACGGTCGCTGCTTGAAATGCTTTCGGAAGGGCGGAAAAACATTCGTGAAGGAGTTGATGCCGCGTTGCTCAAACGAGAGCGGGACTTGCAGCGGCGTCTCAGAGAAACAACGGCGCAGCGAATTCAGTTGGCCGAAGATGAGACTGCAACAAAAAAGATAGCCGAGCTCGAGAAGCAACTGGACGAACTGGCCACGGAATACAAGCAGGTGCAAGCGCTCATACGAGCTTCGAGCCCGAGATATGCAGCCTTGGTCCAACCAGTTCCGCTCTCGCTTCGGCAAGTGCAACAAAGCGTGCTGGATCCGGAAACGCTTTTGCTCGAGTATTCGCTTGGTGAAGAGCGGAGTTACGTGTGGGCAGTAACAAACGACTCGATTAAGAGCTTCGAACT
>DASTVU010000685.1:0-6991 GCA_035758935.1 Pyrinomonadaceae bacterium
GGTCGTGAGATCTGCGTTATCGGTCCTGACATGTTGAAGAACCTGTTCAATGATGCGCCAGCGGACAGGGCCATCGGCCAGGAAATTCGGATTGACGGCAGACCGTATCTCGTTCTCGGCGTGTTGGAGCCGTTGGGATCGATATTCGGCTTTTCACGCGACAACGTTGTCTACATTCCTTATTCGACTTATCAAAAGGCGTACGGCGGACGACGTTCCGTGGTCGTATTCGTCCAGGTCCAAACGCCCGAGCAACTCGAAGCTGCGGAAGATCAGGTACGAACGGTGATGCGAAACCGTCGCGGCCACTTGAGCGGAGACACGGATGATGAGGGCTTTGCACTCGAAACTCAGGATGTGTTTCTGAATCTTTACGGCTCCGCGACTTCGAACATTTACATCGTCACAATTGGCGTGGCAGCGATCTCACTTGTGGTCGGTGGGATCGTAGTGATGAACATCATGCTCGTGTCTGTGACTGAGCGGACCAAAGAGATCGGCATTCGCAAAGCCATTGGTGCGCGCCGGAAAGATATTCTGACGCAGTTTTTGATCGAGGCCGTGACGGTGACCGCGATTGGTGGCGCGATCGGTGTTGGAACCGGTTTCGGACTGGCATACATCATCTCAGCGCTGATCGGATTTCCGCTGTTGGTAAGCGTTGCATCGGCGGTCCTGGGTGTTGGTGTTTCTTCGGTGGTGGGAATTGTGAGCGGCCTCTGGCCCGCGTGGCGCGCGGCCAAGCTCGACCCAATAGAAGCGCTCCGAGCAGAATAGGCTTTTATGACTTTCGACGACATCAAAGAATCAGCCTTCATGGCGTTCGACACGTTGCGCGCTAACAAGCTGCGCTCGACGTTGACGATTCTCGGCGTCAGCGTCGGTGTAGTCACCGTGATCTTCATGGTTTCGATCATTCAGGGACTGAACAAAGCGTTCGCAGATCAAATCGAGTCACTCGGTTCCAACACGATCTTCGTCTCCAAATTCGCACCCAGCTTCGGACGACCGCCCGGCCCGGAAGAAATACATCGTAAAGATCTGACCATGGAAGACGCAGAGGCGCTGCGCACTGAAGCGCCTTCAATCGTCGGCGTGTCGCCGATTCATCGCATGATCGCGTCCACGGTCCGATATCAGGACAAGCAAACCGACACTCCAATTCTCTTTGGTGTCACGCCTTACTACGAATTTGTGCAAACGCAGTACGTAGCGAGTGGTCGTTTCGTCAACGAGATCGACATGCAGGACCGATCCAACATCGTGATCATCGGCGTTGATGTGAAGCAGGCACTGTTTCCGTATGAAGACCCGCTCGATAAGGAAGTGAGAATCAACGGCAATCCGTTTCGAATAGTGGGTGTGATGGAGCCGTTGGGTAATTTCTTCGGCCAATCGCGGGACAACTCGATCTTTGTTCCGATCACCACATTTGACAAGTACTATCCTGACCGTCCTTTTCCGGAAGTCGTCTTCTTTGTGATCATTCGCCCCCGTTCGCGCGCTTTCGTCAAACCTGCGATTGACGAGATCACAGACATTCTGCGGCGCAGACGTCGCGTGCCACCAGGAGCGCCCGACAACTTTGGCATCTCTTCTCAGGATTCATTACTCGACGTCTACAACCAACTGACTGGAGCCACTGCGCTCGTGCTGACATCGATCTCTTTTGTGGCCCTCATGATTGGCGGGATTGGCGTTATGAACATCATGCTCGTATCGGTCACAGAACGTACGAAGGAGATTGGCGTACGCAAGGCGGTCGGCGCCACCAGACTGAACATCCTTTCGCAGTTTCTGATTGAAGCGGTAGTGTTGACCGCAATCGGAGGTTTCGCGGGACTGGCGGTCGGCGAGGTCGCGAGTCTATTGATGAACAAATACTCGCCCTTACCGGCTTACGTTCCCTTATGGGCCATCGGCGTCGGCGTCGGGATCTCGGCCGCAGTCGGCATCATCTTCGGCCTCTGGCCCGCCTGGAAAGCGGCCCGCCTGAACCCCATCGACGCCCTCCGCTGGGAATAGCGCCACAAAAAAGATCAGCCACAAAAAGGCACAAAAAGCACAAAAACAGTTATTGAGCTTCACTCACGCAGGGACTCGTCCAAGGGACGTTACTTGTCCATCTCAGAAAAACATTGTGTGCCTTTTGTGCCTTTTTGTGGCTGGCTTTACTTTTTGAGGCGCTTTGCGGCTTAATGCAACCATATTTGTGGCTTTCCCGTAGTAACGCTGTGAAATTCATCGAAACTCTTAAACTTGCTCTGGCAGCGATCTGGGCGCACAAGCTGCGCTCTGCTTTGACGCTGCTCGGCATGATCGTGGGCGTCACCGCATTTGTCGTGGTCGTTTCACTAATCGCCGGCTTCAATCGTTACGTCGACGAAAAGATCGCCGGCATCGGCGCCAAATCGTTTACGGTCCAGCGCTTCAACCCTCTCGAAGACTTCAAAGACACAGATACCATCGCCGCAGCTCAGCGACGTAACAAAGAGCTGACGTTGGACGACTATGACTACCTGAAGGAGCGTGCCCAACTCGTCGGTAAAATTGGCGCCCGAGCACGAGGCACTCCAGTCGAGGTTAAACGTGACAACGAAGTGCTCGAAGATGTTTTTGTTTCAGGCGCTACTGCCAACTGCGTGGACATCGAGAATCGCGACGTGGCTGAGGGACGATTCATTGCTGACCCCGAGAATGAGGGCGCAGCGCGAGTCGCTTACGTCGGGGCCGATATTGCGACGAAACTGTTTCCAGCGGGAAACGCGGTAGGTTCGGAGATTACTGTGCGCGGTCTGCCATATCGCATCATCGGTGTCGAGGTGGCCAAGGGAACCGTCTTCGGTATACCGCAGGACACATTCATCATCCTTCCCTTGAAGACTTACGCAGTCAATTACGGCGGTCTGATCCGACAGCGCTCACTCTACTTCGTAGCGACTTCAAAGACTGATGAGCTTTTCAACGACGCAGTTGAAGAATCACGTTTCCTGATGCGTGTCAGACGCAAACTAGGACCAAGCGAAAAAGACAACTTCGGCATTGTCACGCCGGATGCAATCACGGGTTTGCGCGACCGACTGTTTGGGTCCATCTTTATCGTCGCGATGACCGTTCCGTCTATTGCGATGGTAGTCGGCGCGATTGTCATCATGAACATAATGCTGGTATCGGTAACTGAGCGCACAAAGGAGATTGGCATCAGAAAATCTTTGGGCGCGCGACAGGTCGATATCCTGAAACAGTTTCTTGTCGAAGCGGTTACCATGGCTACGATCGGCGGCGCGGTGGGAATTTTTCTCGCGTGGCTCGTAGGCGTTCTCGTAACGGCATGGGTCTTTCCAACTTATTTGTCGATCTGGGCAATTGCAGGCGCACTTGCGGCTTCACTCATCGTCGGTGTGGCGTCAGGCATTTTTCCGGCGTGGCGAGCGGCGAGGCTGGATCCGATTGAGGCTTTAAGAGCAGATTAGAACAGGCCCTATATGCAAATCCTGAGAAGCGATATTTACGAAAATCTCATGATGGCCCTCGCGACGTTGCGTGCTAACAAGCTGCGCTCGTTTCTGACCGTCGTCGGAGTGGTTATCGGCATCATCACGGTAATGCTGATTGCCTCAATCATCAGTGGCATCGACGTTTCAGTCAAACGGGAGGTTGAGTCGTTCGGCACCCGCTCGATCTATATCAGCAAATACAATCCGGGCATTCACATCGGCCGCATGTCTCGCGAAGAGCGAATGCGCAAAGAGCTGACGTATGACGACGCCATTGCGCTGCAATCGCTGCCGGCGGTGGAACTGTCAGTTCCCTTCCTCGACATCACCAACAACTGGTTTGGCGGCAAACTGATGGTCTCGGGCGGCGGCAAGACGTCTGCTCAGGTCGCACTACAGGGCACGCTTCCCGAGTTTGAAAAAGCAGGAACGCAAGTAATCTCAGAAGGTCGCTTTTTCACGACGACCGAAAACGACACCAAGCAGGAAGTCTGCGTCGTCGGCTCTAAAGTAGCAGACGACTTCTTCAAGATCGGTTCGCCGGTCGGTCAAACGATCAAAATTGGTACGCAGGAATTTCGTGTTGTTGGTGTGTTGGATAAACGAGAACAGTTTCTCATCGGCGGCGGCAGCGACGATCAAAACAATGTGATCTATGTCCCATTCACTGTGGCTGAGAAACTGAAACCCAATGCTGACGACATCTACATCCTCGCAGTCGCACGACCCGGCTTGATGGACGAAGCGAAGGATCAGGTGCGCGACATGTTACGTCTTCGCCGCCAGGTGGCGTTCGCTGCAGATGACAACTTCGGCATGGAGACTTCGGAGAGCATTCTTGATAATTTCCGTTCGATCACCGCCGGTTTAGCAATCGCGATGGTGGCTATTTCTTCGGTGGGACTCATGGTCGGTGGCATCGGGGTGATGAACATCATGCTGGTGTCAGTCACAGAACGAACCCGCGAAATCGGTGTGCGCAAAGCCATCGGCGCCAAGCGTAGCGATATCCTGTGGCAGTTTTTGATTGAGGCCGCGACCCTCACGGGCCTGGGAGGCATCATCGGTCTCTCGATTGGATGGGGATTGACTCTGCTGTTGCGCTTACTGCTCCCGTCTTACGTACCACTCTGGGCGCCCATTGGTGGTTTTGTGGCAAGCGTCGGCATCGGCCTCATCTTCGGCCTCTGGCCCGCATGGAAAGCAGCCCGACTCGATCCCATCGAATCCCTTCGCTACGAATAGAGCCACAAAAGGCACAGAAAAAACTAGCCACAAAAAGGCACAAAAAGCACAAAAGGTAATCAGTAAATCATTTTGTGCTTTTTGTGCCTTTTTGTGCCTAAAGATCCTTGTGGCTAAGTAATAAAGCCGGAGAACAGCGAAGTCCAGATCGTTACGAAGATCAGCAGCAGGACGTACAGCATGATCGAAACACCCCAGGCTGCACTGCTGCCCATGCGCGTTGCTCCCATATGAAGTCCCTTGGCCCGCAGCCAGAGCAAGTAAAACCAGGTGAGTCCGATGAAACTCAGCAGCACAAACAGGACCGGATGCTCCGACGGTGACATGAGAATGCCCAGATTATCCTGAAGCGTGGTTTCCCCGTTAAGAATGGGGTGCAAATCTTCGGGAGCTTTCAAGTAGAGAATTCCCAGGCCAAGTATTTTTTGAATCGCCACCACGGGAAGCCAGTAGTAAAAGACCACCGAGAGCGCCTGCCAGTAGTTGATTCGCCCTCCAAACGCAAGCGCACCAAGCAAGCAAAGGGCGGCTGTAAAAGCACCCAAAATGAAAAGACCGACTGCGGATTTGATCACCGTGCCGGCACGTTCGATGGGATTCTTCAGTTGCTTTAGCTGAGCTTCCTTCATCGCCTCGATTCGATCCGGAGGAGGTGCAAATGGTGGTCCCATCTCCGCCATTTTTTGAGTCGTGTGATCGACGATGCGTTCCGGCGTGATTCGCTGCACAAACGCGAACGTATAGATCACGGAGAGCACAACCACGACGCCCCAGGCACCGACCCAGTGTGGATGTACCCTGAGATTGCGAAACACTCGCGTCGGTTCGAAGAAGATACCGGTTAGCTTTGAGAAAAACGGTAAAGGCGGTTCCGAATCAGGAATCACCGGCAGCGGAATAAAGCTGAATGCGAAAAGAATGATCCCACCCAGCGCCAGTATCCCGCCGGTCGGAATACCGCCCGGAATCAACCCCAACTTCGGAATACCTGCGGCGGCAATGATTAGACCAATAACAAAAAAGGCGATGCCGAACGGCCGCAGCTTCGTCGGACGCGGCGCGGGTGGCAGTGCTTGTGTTGCCGGCGGCGGTGGTGGCTGAAAACTCTCGTTTGGAGTACTCATCAGCTCAATCTCCTGTGTGAAGGCATGTTAATCGACTTGTGCAAATACGGTCCGCTTAACATCAAGGTTTCAGCCACAAAAGGCACATAAAGCACAAAAGGCACAAGAAGAGAAGTGAACCCCTTTAGCCATCCGGTTTGATTTCAGAATTCATTTTGTGCTTTTTGTGCCTTTTTGTGGCTAACTTTCTTTGTGGCTCCAGCCGGGGACGCGGATGCAGGCGACGTGATGACCCGGAGCCACTTCGCGCAATTCAGGATCGATGTGCGCACACTCCTCGATTGCGATCGGACAACGCGTTCGGAAACGACAACCTGACGGCGGATTAATCGGCGTCGGCACGTCGCCCTGCAAAATGATCCGCTTGCGCTTTTGTTTCGGATCGGGAATCGGGATCGCCGAGAGCAACGCCTGCGTGTACGGATGAAGCGGTTGTGCGTACAACTCCGCGGCACCAGCAATCTCCACAATACGACCCAGGTACATAACTGCCACACGCGTTGAAATGTGCTCAACAACCGCCAGCCCGTGCGAGATGAACAGGTAAGTAAGCTTGAACTCTTCCTGAAGTTCCTGCAGCAAGTTAACCACCTGCGCCTGCACAGAGACGTCCAACGCCGACACCGGCTCGTCTGCGACAATCAACTTCGGATTGAGTGCCAGCGATCTCGCCACACCGATTCGCTGTCGCTGCCCGCCTGAGAACTCGTGCGCATAACGGTTCATATAATCAGGATCGAGTCCGACGCGTTTCAAAAGTCCGGCAACACGATCGCGCCGCTCATTCTTGTTACCCTGCTTGTGAATCACCAACGGCTCGCCAACGACGTCGCCAATCTTCATTCGTGGATTGAGCGACGCATAAGGATCCTGAAAAATGATCTGCATCTCGCGCCGGATCTCGCGCAGCTCTTTCTTGTTTAGTGAGAGAACGTCTTTTCCCTGAAAGTTGACCTCGCCTGCTGTTGGCTCAATCAAACGTAACAAACAACGACCCACCGTCGATTTACCACACCCCGACTCACCGACCAGTCCGAGCGTCTCACCAGCAAATATCTCGAACGACACGCCATCTACGGCGCGCACGACGTCGTCTGAGCCCTCAACCGGAAAATGCTTCACCAA
>DASTVU010000686.1:0-14349 GCA_035758935.1 Pyrinomonadaceae bacterium
GATCGATTTAAATCGAGGGCGGCCACGGAGGGCCGCCCCTACAAAAAATACCCTTCGCGGCCTGACCATCGTTCCGAGGCCCGTTGGCATCTCAATCAGTCCTTTTGGTCACAAAGATCTCCCTCCGATGTTATTCAGGGGTTATAAACTTGGGATTGCATTGCCAAAACCTCCCGTGTCCCGCGCCGCATTAAAATGAGTGATCCTGCCATGGATGACCCAAATCCGGTTTTGTCCAGACGACTGGTGCGTTACGGATTGATCTGGGGAGTGTGGACGATCGTCGCACTCTTCTTCTGCACCCAGGTCTACGTGATGGCCTCTGCTGAAAAGCAGCCAATCCGCTTTCGCGATTTTCTCTTCCAGGCCTCGACTTGCTATCTATGGGCGCTCGCAACGCCAATCGTCCTTTGGCTTTCCCGGCGTTACTGTATCGAACGTCACAATTGGGGACGACGAGCGGCTCTTCACTTCGGCTTGAGCATCCTTCTGACCAGCACGCAGCTCGTGACTCATTTTCTCCTGTACATGATTCTCATCGGACGGGCGAGCAGTATTTCCTGGCTCCGGGTCTTCAACCACACTTTTTACAACCTCGATAAATGGTTGCTCATTTACTGGCTCATCCTCGGAATGAGCCACGCGTTCAGCTACTACAATAGTTTCCGCAAAGGCGAGTTGAAGGCTTCTGAGCTTCGCACGCAACTTGTGCAATCGCAGCTGGAAGCCTTGAAAATGCAGATCCATCCACATTTTCTCTTCAATACACTCCATTCAATCTCAGCGTTGCTTAGCAAAGACGCTGAGGGCGCGCGAAAGATGATCACCCGGCTGGGCGACTTCCTGCGCCTCACGCTTGAGAATTCGGGATCGATGGAGGTCACGCTGCAACAGGAGATCGAGTTCCTGAATGGCTATCTCGAGATCGAGCGCATTCGTTTCCAGGATCGTCTCACTACCGAGATTCGAGTCGATCCGGAGGTGCTGGATGTGCGCGTGCCCAACTTGATCCTGCAGCCGATCGTCGAGAATGCGATGAGACACGCTATTGGAAACACAACCTCCGGTCGTGTTGAGGTGATTGCTGCACCACGAAACGGTGTCGTGCGGATTGAAGTAAAAGATAATGGCCCGGGAATTCAGGCCGAACAGCTTGTTGAGGCCCGGCGCGGGCGAGGAGTCGGCCTGGCTAATACGCAGGCACGACTCGTCGGACTGTATGGCGACGCCGCGCGCTTCGAGCTGTCCAATAATCCCACGGGCGGACTGATCGTCGCGCTCGAGATCCCACGATAACTGTTAATTCTCGTACGGAAAGTCGCACCACTTTCCACTTTTTCGTCGGTCCGAAAAATTTTCTTACCCTGCACGCGTAACTCAACCACGAAACATCGCATCCAAATTTATCGTAACCTGCCGAAGAAATTGCTTTAGACGCACTCTTGTAGCGCCACAAGCAATTCGACTGCGGTGTTCATTTACTGTGTGACCTCATTTCACCGTTCATTGCGTTATTCACAGTTTGTTAGGAGGCAAAGTGACGAACGCAAGACGTATACGCGCGTTGGTCGTCGACGATGAACCACTCGCTCGCGAAATGATTCGCGAGATGTTGGCCGATGATTCTGAAGTCGAGATAGTGGCGGAGTGTGCGAATGGTCGTGAAGCAGTAGATGCGATCAAATCGTTACGGCCCGATCTCGTCTTCCTGGACATTCAAATGCCCGAACTCGGCGGGTTCGAGGTACTCGCGTCGTTCGAGCGGGAGTCGACTCCTTACATCATCTTCGTCACTGCCTACGATCAATATGCGGTGCGCGCTTTTGAAGTGCACGCTTTCGATTACCTGCTGAAGCCGTTCGATCGCGAGAGATTTGATGCCGCATGGCAGAGAGTCAAAGCACAGATCAAACTTGATCAGGGTGGGGAAAGAGACCGACACATACTGGCTTTGTTGGAGGAGTTGAAATCGGGACCTCGCCACCTCGAGCGACTCGTGATCAAAAACGGCGGCCGCGTGTTCTTTCTCAACGTGCAGGATGTTTACTGCATCGAGTCAGAGGGAAACTACGTGCGCGTCTACGACAACCAGAAGGGCTATCTCCTGCGCGAAACAATCAGCAACCTCGAAGAGCAGCTTGACCCCAAACAGTTCCGGCGCATTCATCGTTCCGCAATTGTTAAGATCGACCGGATCAAAGAGATGCAGCCATGGTTCCACGGCGAGTACCGCATCATCATGGAAAACGGTAAAGAGCTCACCCTCAGCCGCAACTACCGCGCAAACTTCCAGGGCGCCGTCGGCAACTCTATCTAAGCCACAAAAAGCACAGAAAGAGCTAGCCACAAAAAGGCACAAAAAGCACAAAATGGTTATTGAGCCGAGGCGCCCAAGAATCGGGAAAGATAAATGGACGCCTCCTATGAATAATCATTTTGTGCTTTTTGTGCTTTTTTGTGGCTAGCCTTTTCTGGGCCTTTTGTGGCCAGTCCATCCCAAAAATTAGCCGTTCCGTCACAGATCGGGACCAGCGATGGCAGAAGTCTGCGAATATTCACACTGCAGCCGCACCAAAGACTCCCCAGTTTTTGCCCAGGCGGCGTGGCTGCTGCCGCATCTCTTGGAGGAGATATGACAAGCGAATCGATTTTGGGATTAGAACTAAACAGACCTGATTCGGGTGAGCAAGAGCCCTCCGACACGACCGTCGACGTGAGACTCAACACTCTGCGCGAAACGGTTCTACAACTACTGGATGAAGTTGAGTCTCTGGCGATCTCCCGGCCAGTGGACATCAGGAATGGAGCGCGTTTTTCAGATGAAGTAAGGCAGTTTGAAGTGAGTCTTATCCGCACGGCGCTGGGCCGTACCTCCGGCAGCCAGACACGTGCGGCCAAACTGCTCGGCCTCAAGCCGACGACGCTAAATGCCAAGATCAAGCGTTACGGGATCATGGCTTAATTGAGCTTTGTGCTTGGTTCTTAGTGCTTTGTTAAGACATCGGTCTCCTACAAAGCACAAAGTACCAACTACTAAGATCCCCGGCCGGTTCACTGCTATACTGACGAGCGGTGGACGAGCGTTACAGCAGACAGATTCTCTTCAATGGAATTGGCGAGGAAGGACAGCGACGGCTGCTTGCCGCGCGAGTACTGATTGTCGGTTGCGGTGCGCTGGGATCGGCCCACGCAGAATCGTTGGCGCGTGCGGGTGTGGGCCGCCTGCGCATTGTCGATCGTGACTTCGTCGAACCTTCCAATCTGCAGCGGCAAACGCTGTTCACGGAAAGTGACGCCGAAAAGCGTCTGCCGAAAGCCATCGCTGCCGCCAATCACCTGCGCGAGATCAATTCTGAAATAGAAGTTGAACCTCACATACTCGACGTCAACTATTCAACTATCGAGCAATTAATCAAAGACTGTGACGTCGTCATTGACGGCACTGACAACTTCGCCACTCGCTACCTCATCAACGATGCCTGCGTGAAACACAACACAAACTGGATTTACGGCGCTGCGGTTGGTTCATACGGCGTCACGATGACGATCCGGCCGCACCAGACAGCGTGCTTGCGTTGCGTGTTCGAAGAAGCTCCGCCTGCCGCCAGTGCGCCGACCTGTGATACGGCAGGAGTTATCATGCCGATCATCAATATCGTTTCGGCTGTGCAGGTTTCGGAAGCTATCAAGCTAATCACTGGACAGCCCGAAGCTCTTCACGCATCGTTAATGCAGTTTGACGTCTGGCGCAATGAATGGCGCAGAATCGGAACCGGTAAGCCGCGCGAAGATTGTGCCACCTGCGGACTCGCACTCTACGAAACACTCTCGCAAGCAGGTGAAGGAGCTGCTGTGCTGTGTGGTCGCAACGCGATCCAGATTTCACCTGCTCAGCCAACGCGTATCAATTTCTCGACACTCGCAGAGAGACTTCGGCGCGCGGGTGAAGTAAAGTTCAACGAATATCTGCTGCGCTTCAAGACCGGAACCTTCGAGCTCACTGTCTTTCAGGATGCACGCTCAATAATTCGCGGTACCGATGAGATCGCAATCGCTCGCTCGCTTTATGCTAAGTACATAGGAACCTGACTAAAAGATGATCAGAAAACAACGCCTCGCAATCATTGCAGTAATACTTTTCACTTTTTTTATTTTCCCAGTGCAGGCCGGCCAGCCCGCAGTTTGGGAGACGAGTGGTCGAACGGAACTGTTAAAGGGCGACGCCCGCGGCGTGTCGATCAGCGACACCGGCGTACTGATGCTCGCGCCAAAGCTCAACGAAGTTTTTAATACGCAACAGACTTACATCTGGTCCAGTGCAGTCGACAACCAGGGCAATGTGTTTCTTGGTACCGGACACGACGGCAAGATCTACAAAGTCCCGAGCACCGGCACTGGGTCGCTGCTTTATGACGCCGCTGAGCTCGACGTAACGGCACTCGCAATCGGACGTGATGGAGCGGTCTATGCAGGAACGTCACCGGACGGTAAGGTCTATCGCATCACCGCCGATGGGAAGGCAGACGTCTACTTCGATCCGGGCGACAAGTACATCTGGTCTCTGGCAGTAATGACCGATGGCTCACTCGCAGTCGGCACAGGCGATAGCGGCAAGCTTTATCGCGTGCGCGCAGCGGGCGCCACTCCCGAATCGTCTTTGCTGGTCAGTACAAATCAAACACACGTCATCTCACTCGCAGTTACGCCACAAGGCGATCTCATTGCCGGCACTGACTCGGGTGGTTTAGTCCTGAGAGTTTCTCCTGAAGGAAAGACGTTTGCTCTCTTCGATACGCAACTGCGTGAGATCCACGCGCTCGCACCCGCGGCTGATGGATCGATCTATGCACTCGCGCTGAGTGATGCAGCGGCGAGTGGACGCGCGACTTCGACACCTCAAGTCACGACAGCACAACCTGGTGAAGGCGCAACTGCGAGCACTACAGTTACGATCACACCGATCGACGAAAGTGGTAACCCTATCCAGGGTCAATCGGGTCAATCACGCAGCCGAAACGATGTTTCAAGCGCTCGCAGCGCGGTGTTTCGGATCCTTCCTGATGGGGCAACCGATATTGTTTGGAGCTCAACGACTGTTACCGCTTTCGCGATCGCGCCGGCACTGCAACCGGGTAGTGTGCTCATCGGCACGGCTGATAAGGGACGGATTTACTCAGTCACAAACGACGGTCGCGACACGCTTCTCCTGCAATCTCCTGAGGGACAGATCTCTTCGTTATTAGTGAGGAACAACCAGATCTACGCAGCCTCGAGTAATCAGGGGAAACTTTTCCGCTTTGGAAGTGAGCTCGTCAGTGAAGGCACGTTTGAATCACCCGTTAGGGATGCGAAGTTAACCGCATCATGGGGACGAATCTGGTGGCGCGGCGCTGGATCGGTCGAAGTGCAAACTCGCAGTGGAAATGGTGAACGTCCTGACGCAACCTGGAGTGACTGGAGTGCCGCTTATCGAGATCCTGAAGGCAATCAGATCTCGAGTCCGCGTGCACGTTTCATTCAATGGCGTGCGACAGTTCGTGCTCCCAACTCAACGGCAGCGCCATCGTGGATTGAAGACGTGAGTGTTGCTTATCTCCCGCGTAATGTCGCGCCCGAAGTGCTCTCGATAACTGCGTTACCGATCGGAGTCGGGCTGCAGCAGATTGCACAGGTGTCGGTAGATCCGAATGTTGAGTCGTCGGGATTGGATCCATCGGTGTTTGGGCCAGTGGCCCAGGTGCCGCCGCGACGTTTCTATCAGCGCGGTGCACGCTCATTTCAATGGCAGGCAGAAGACCGCAATTCCGACACGCTCGAGTATGCGATCTATTACCGCGCATTAAATGAGCAGACGTTCAGGCTGTTGAAAGACAAGCTGCGAGATAACTTCTACACGATTGATGGCGCGACGCTCGCGGACGGCCGTTACATCATCAAAGTTATTGCTTCGGACGCGCCTGACAATCCACCGGGACAAAAGTTAACCGGGGAGAGATTGAGCGAACCGGTGGACATCGACAACACGCCACCGGTAGTGAAAACAGTGGGTCAGCCACAGGTAACAAGAGACTCAGTTAAGGTGGTCTTTTCTGTTGACGATGCCACGGGCAAGATTAAGAAGGCCGATGCGAGTCTCGACGGTGCCGCCTGGGTACCGGTCTTTCCGGACGACGGAATTGCGGACAGCGGTCACGAGGTCTATACCGTCGACTTCGCCGCCCTTGGCCCGGGTGAGCACACAATCTCGATCCGAACCTTTGACACCAGCGGCAACATCGGCACCCTGAGCGTCACAGTGCGCCGCTAGATCGCCACAAAAAGGCACAAAAAGCACAAAATGGTTATTCACCATGAGCGTCACGAAACCTGGAACGAAGAATGGGCGCTTCGTGTGAATCAACATTATGTGCCTTTTGTGCCTCTTTGTGGCTATTCCTCTTCGTGGCGCTTGCGCACGATAAGGTGCGGCTGAATTCGAAACCGTGCGAATTTCCGGCCATTTTGTTAGACTCTGCAGCCAAAATCACGTGGCACCTGTCTTGCTGCCTCTTGAGTCAGCGCATCTCTTTCTCCCTCCTGCGCCGAACTTGGCAATGAGGAGAAAAGGCTGAAAATGAAAAGGCTAATAAGACAATTACTGGTGATAGCGATGCTCGGCGTGGTGCCCGTCAGCGCGTTTGCCCAGAAGAAAGACGACAAGCGACCGCCCAAAGAGCCTGAAAAGGTCATTACAAAGGACCAAAAAAATCAGCGGCCGCCGCGGAACAACGATCAAAAACCTCCCAAGCAGGGCAACCGCAACCGTCCCGACTAAAGCCCCACAAGGCATCAATTAATAAGCATCTTAAGCCACGAGAACCTAATCCCACGATTAGGTTCTTTGTCATTTGGGCATGCGACGTGCCAAGCGGTTTCCTGTTAATCTGTACATTTTTCAGATGCCGGCAACCAGACCATCTCGCTTACTCGTCGTCCTTGCTTTCGCCGCCGTTTATATTCTCTGGGGTTCAACTTACCTCGGCATTCGTCTCGCTATTGAAACCCTGCCGGGGTTTCTGATGGCAGGCACACGTTTTACCCTCGCCGGTGTAATCCTTCTCACATGGTCTCGACTCAAAGGCGAAAGGTTTGTGTCGTCGCCGAGTCAATGGCAGAAAGCATTGATCGTAGGTGGATTGCTGCTGTTGTGTGGCAATGGTGGAGTGACGTGGTCGGAGAAGTATGTCGCCACGGGATTGGCAGCACTGCTCGTTTCGACGGAACCGCTTTGGGTTGTGATCCTGAATTGGATACTGACTCGCAAACGTCCCAACTCGAAAGTGTTGCTTGGTGTGCTGGTCGGACTGGCCGGTGTATCGATGCTCGTGAGCGATGGATTGTCGCGAGGAAATGGTAACTCGTCGTGGTTGAGTTTAGTTGGTGGTGGTGTGGTAATTCTCGCTGCGTTTGGGTGGGCGGCTGGTTCAGTCTATTCGAACCGGCATCCGATTGGTGCTTCGACGTCGATGGCGTCGGGAATGCAGATGTTCAGTGGCGGTAGTTTGCTTTTGATCTTTGCGCTTTTGTGGGGCGATGTCGGTCGTTTGAATCTCGCCAATGCGTCGTGGACTTCGATTGGCGCTTTCTTTTATCTGCTCGTGTTTGGCTCGCTTGTTGGTTTCACTGCTTACAGTTGGTTGCTGAACAACGTCACACCCGCTATGGCGACCACTTATGCATACGTGAATCCGGTGGTAGCCGTGTTTTTAGGCTGGCTGATCGCCGGAGAACCCCTCACACGGCGAATGTTAATAGCCGCCGCGGTGATCGTTAGTTCGGTAATACTGATCACGACGTTCAGTCAAGAACCCGGACCCGCAATCCACGACTCCCAATGCCCCACGCCCCCATGTGCATAATCTATGAATGGTATGACTAGATCGCAGCAACTAGAGAAGGAGATCGCGCGTCTCGGACGTCGAGCCGCTCAGCTCAACGTGATCAGTGGTAAGTACTGGACCGCGCGCAGAATTATCTTTATTGCCGGTGCGTTGTTGGCGCTCGCGTTCTGTAACTTCGCGGGCACTAAATCAGCGTGGTTGGTTGCGGCTTTGCTCGGGATCTTGTTCGCGATCATCACCGGTTTCCATACGAAAGTGCGAGACAGTCTCACGCGCAACTCGCTGCTAATCGAGATCAAACAGGTTCAGATCGCCCGAATCCAGTTGCACTGGGAGCGTTTGCCGGAAACGGACGCGTCTATACTTCCGAACGCAAGTCATCCTTTCGAAACTGATCTCGACATCACCGGCGAACGGTCGTTGCACCGCCTGCTCGATTGTGCCGTGACGAGAGAAGGCAGCGAGCGCTTGAGATCGTGGTTGCTGAGCCCTCGTCCCGACGCGCAGCTAATGTCTCATCGACAAAAGCTCGTGCGAGAGTTGAAGGGCCATTCTCTGTTTCGCGACAAGCTCCAACTTCTCTCCGCCGTTGCGCGAATAAACACAACGGGCCCCGTGCCCTCGAAACGTGGTTCGAGCCATTGGAATTCAAAAGTACTCGTCGATTGGATTGAACGAATTGGACCGAAGCAATCTTTGTTACCAACACTTGTTGTTCTATCGATTCTGGCGGCCTTCAACATCGCCAGCATCGGCCTCTGGAGTCTCGAGCTGATTCCACGAATCTGGCCGTTTGTTTTGTTGATTTACATCGGCGCTTCATACTCGCGTCAATCGCTGATCGCAGGTGCATGGGGCGAACTCCAGGAGCTGGAAAAAGCCCTGACGCATTTCCAAATTGTTTTTAGATACCTGGAATCGCGCAGTTATAAAAAGACGCCCGCCCTTGCGGAGATTTGTGCCTCGTTTGCAGAAGAGGGCAAGAAACCTTCGATTGAGATGAGACGGTTGGGACGCCTGGCCGCTGCGCTGGGGGTACGCACCAATCCGCTTCTGCATTTATTGCTTCATCTCGTGGTGCCGTGGGATTTCATCTTTACTTACCGGCTCGAGCAGGTAAAGAAAGAGATCGCGCACCTTCTACCTCGGTGGCTGGATGCGTGGCACGAGCTTGAAGCTTTGAACTCACTCGCAAACTTTGCCTATCTGAATCCGCATTACGTCTTTCCGGAATTGATTGAAGACACGGACCGCTTTGCTGCTCGCGACTTGGGTCATCCTCTGCTGAAGCCTGAGTCGAAAGTGTGCAACGATTTTGCGTTGGATGGGGAACACAGGATAGTGATACTCACGGGGTCAAATATGGCCGGCAAGAGCACTCTTCTCAGAACCATCGGCGTCAATCTTTCTCTTGCTTATGCCGGAGCGCCTGTGAATGCGTCGCACTTGCAAACTTCACGATTTCGTCTTTTCACGTGTATCAAGGTGAGCGATTCAGTGCAGGATGGACTCTCGTATTTTTACGCGGAAGTAAAACGATTGCAGGCGCTGCTGGCTGCTACGAAGATGGACGACCGATTGCCGGTACTGTTTCTGATCGATGAAATTTTCCGCGGTACAAACAGTCGTGAGCGATTGATTGGAAGCCGATCTTATATTCGCGCATTGTCGGAAGGACCGTCGATGGGTTTGATTGCGACTCACGATCTCGAACTGATCAAACTCGCTGATGAAATTGACGGAGTCACAAACTATCACTTCCGCGAAGAAGTGCACGATGGTCGAATGGTTTTTGACTATCGCCTCCGATCAGGGCCATGTCCAACAACCAACGCATTGAAGATCATGAGGCTTGAAGGATTGCCAGTGGAAGCGTCGTGAAGGGAAGTTCGGAATCCACTATCGCCATCTATGCAGCCATCCCACCTCAGGTAGTGGGTGGGTGCGCAGCCTTTGCGTTACGAGCGATTGCAGGCCACGCCCACCCGCTTGGATACAGTCAGTACCGTCCGCGGTAGCGGATGGGTGCGCAGCCTTTTTCTGGGCAAAGAATTTAATTAACCTGGTAGCTTCTTCATGATTTCCATGTGGGCTTCGAGGATGCCGGTGGCTTGTTCCGGATCGGGATCGAGAGACCAGTCGTCGTGGTCCCATGTACCACCGAGGACGATGCCGTCGCGACGCGGAAACATGTAGCCGCTGCTCAAGTAGCAGTAATCAATCTCCGGCTGCGGCAGCAGTATTTCCAACTGTCCACGCACTGGACTCAGTTCTTCATCGCCAAACAGTGCGCGTGAGCCAAGTCCTGTACAGTTGAAAATAACAGGCTCACGCAATCGCGCGAGTTCCTGCCGGTTACGAAACTCCTTCACGACCACTCTGCCGCCCGCGATGTAAAAGTCGCGCAGCAACGCGCTCAGATAGATCGACGGCTCGATCAGCATCGTCGAATACTGTCGGACAAAAGGGAAGCCGAAGTAGGTTGCGGGATCTCGATATGTCTCGACCTGCGGATAGAGATCGTTGCCACCCGGCAGTTCGCGTTGCAGGGACAGCTCGTGATTGCTGAGCTCAAACGTATCTATCCAGCGGACGCCATACTCAGGACCCGCGAGCAATTGAAAAGCTCGATTTGAAATTCGACACGCCTGGCGAAACTGTTCATTGAATTTGGGTGTCATCGTTTCGAAGACAGACGTAGGTCCCCACAACGCGCCGGCGATGTTTGATGTTGTGTCCGGTGGAAGATCTTTGGCGTAGATGGTTACGGTGCCAGGACCATTCTGAAATCGACGTTGTAACAGTCGTGCTGTGGAGAGACCGCTTACTCCGCAGCCAAGCACAGCGAAATGTGTTGCTCGTGCGCTTTTGCGCGCGATGAGGAAGTCTCGCGCGAGGTCGACAGCGAGCGATGCGGTACCCCATGAAAGTGTGACGCCACCGCCGCCGTGTCCGTAGTTGTGAACAAGGAGCTTGTTTCCGAATCGCTGCGCATCAACTACAAAACCGCTCGGACGATACGGTCTTAGTCCAACGACCTCGCGAATAACTCGATTGCGTGCGACGTTCACGCGTGCGAAGTGGCGCTTCGTGTCGAAAGCCAACGTCGGACGCAACGTCAGCAATGCCGCGCTCGCCGCCGCTGCGCCAAGAAAACCGCGTCGATTGATCAGTCTGCTCACAGACAACGCAGATTACGCAGATTTACTGTTCTGCGCAATCTGCGTAATCTTTGCACATGGATTCCTTCCCGGAATGGCTTGTGCCGATGGCGGCGACTCTGACCCAGGAACGTTTCAGTGGGCCGGAGTGGCTCTTCGAGCAGAAGTTTGACGGCATCCGCTTGCTCGCTTACAAAAAGGGAAACGACGTCCAGTTGTTTTCGCGTAATCACCTGCCGCAACACGTTCCACCGGTACAGCATGCAATCGAACGCTTGCCGCATCAGGAGTTGATCCTCGACGGCGAGATCACATGGCCCGGCGGCAGGGTCAAGTATCACGTGTTTGACATCATGTGGATTGACGGCCGTAACGTCACAACACTGCCGCTCGAAGAACGCCGGGAGTTGTTGGCCCAACTGCCATTTGAGGAGCCACTTCACCGTGTGGTTGTCGTCGAAGATGCATCACCGTGGGAACGTGCTCAGCGAGAAGGCTGGGAAGGTGTGATCGCTAAGCGACGCGGATCGATCTACGAGCATCGCCGGTCTAAAGAATGGCTGAAGATGAAATGCGAGTTGTCGGAGAATCTTCTAGTGGGTGGTTTTACGGATCCACAGGGGAAACGGGTCGGACTCGGAGCGCTCCTCGTCGGTTACAACAAAGATGACGACTTCGTTTACGCGGGAAGGATTGGCACTGGCTTCGACACCAAACTATTACTGGACCTGCGTGCCCGACTCGACAAGCTCGAAATAGAAAAGTCTCCTTTTACACAAGCCGTTGGTCTACCGCGTGTCCGTGCCCATTGGGTGAAGCCGGAGATCGTGGTCCAGGTCGGTTTCATCGAATGGACGGTGCACGGCAAACTACGCCATCCACGTCTACTCGCCGTCGTTAAATGATCACTCATCCTGAAAAGATTTTGTTTCCCGGGGAGGGAATTAGTAAAGGCGAGCTGGCGTCGTACTACGAAGCGATTGCGCCCGTGATGTTGCCGCACTTGCGGCGACGACCGATCACGATGGAACGTTTTCATCGTGGCATCGGCTCGCCGGGATTCTTTCAGAAGGACGTTTCGAAGGGTTTTCCTGACTGGCTGGAACGTGTCGAGGTGCCGAAACACGGCGGCACGGTCCATCATCCAATTGCAAACGACACCCGCTCGCTTCTTTGGCTTGCGAACCAAAACAGCATTACGATTCACGTTTGGCCGTCGCGCACGCCAAATCTGTACAACCCTGACATTTGCATCTTCGATCTCGATCCGTCAAAGGAAGACGATCTCGACACGTTGCGTGCAGCGGCGTTGCGGTTGCGAGAGCTGCTTGATGATTTAGGCCTGCCGAGCTGGATCAAGACTACGGGTTCGAAAGGATTTCACATTGCTGTTCCACTTGATGGTAAGTCTGACTTTGGCGAAGTGGCCCATTTCGCTCACACGGTCGGAAGAGTTCTTGTGAGTCGCGATCCTGACAACTTGACACAGGAGTTCCACAAGGTCGATCGCGCCGGGCGCATTCTCGTGGATACCGGTCGCAATGGTTACAGCGCGACGTATGCTGCTACTTATACTGTGCGCGCTAGACCCGGCGCGCCAGTATCTGCGCCTTGCACGTGGGAAGAAATTGAAAAAGGAGAAGTTGGGCCAAAGACGTTTACTTTACGAACGATGGCCCAACGCATTGCTGTTGCCGGTGACTTATGGTCCGACCTTCTAAAGAAAAACGCTTCCTTGAAACACGCCCTCAATCGTCTTAGCAAATCCGTATAATCCGCGTCCTAATTTCCTTCGTAAGCGCGCTGCAACGGTTCGATATCGATCCTATCCATTTGCAGCATCGCCTGGGTCACTCGCTTCACCTTCTCCGGATCGCTGTCACCCATCAGCTTGTTCAGCACAGTCGGCACAACCTGCCACCACAAACCAAACTTGTCTTGCAGCCAGCCGCAACGTGACTTCTTACCGCCATCGGAAAGTCGTTCCCAGAAGTATTCGACTTCGTCCTGCGTCTCACAGTTAACAACAAACGAAATCGCTTCGTCGAACTTGAATCTTGGACCACCGTTGAGCGCGACAAATTCCTGTCCTTCGATCTGAAACTCCGCGACCATGACCGTGCCCTTTGGACCAGGACCGGCGTCGCCGTATCTTGAAACACTGAGGACTTTTGAATTTTTGAAGATGGAAACATAGAAATTCGCGGCTTCTTCGGCGTTGTTATCGAACCATAAAAACGGCGTGATCTTTTGCATGAGGGTGCTCCTTAAAGTGGTCTTTCCTTGTTCCTTGTTCTTTGTACTTTGTACTTCGTCTGAACAAACAAAGAACAAAGTACTAAGCACTAAGATCTCTATCCACCTTCTAATCGAACGGCGAGACCTCAAATCGACATGCGAAGAAAATTATTTTGCGGAGCGCTCGAGATGACCGCGTCCCCACAGTCGAACGTCTTCGACTAGTGGCAAAACTGACCGGCCATAGTCCGTGAGTGAGTACTCGACGGGCGCGGGAACGACGCCTTTAGGATCGCGATTCACGAGTCCATCGTTAATCAATTCACGTAATTGCTGTGTGAGAACTTTTTGCGAGATGCTTGGCATCGCCTTTCGTAGGGCCGCGAAATGTTTTGGGGATTCCGCTAACCAATAGAGAATTATCAACTTCCATTTGCCGCCGATAGCCGCGAGCGCGGCTGTGAGTGGGCAGCCTTCGACCGGATTAGGCCGGACGCGGGGTTGATGGTTACCCGAAAGTGCCTTCTTGCTGGCGCTCATAAGTCGGTTTACAGTCCTTTTCGACAATCGAATTTGGAGGTTAAGGATGATAGTAGAAGTCCGCAGCTATCGGATCAAGCCCGGCAAGCGTGAAGAGTTCATCAATTTGTTTGAAACTCGCGCTATACCCGGTCAGCGCACGTATGGAATGAAGGTTACTGGTCCCTTTCTCGATGTTGAGAACCCGAACAAGTTTGTGTTTTTGCGCAGCTTTCCTTCGCTGGAGGAACGCGAGCGTATGAGGGATGCGTTTTACGGCGGTGACTTGTGGAAGAATGAGCTCGAGGGAGTTGCGATGCCGTTGTTGGAGAGTTACGACGTGATACTTTGCGAGGCGTCAGAGGGATGCGTGTTTGATATTCGTTAACGTCGCGTTTTCAAGTGTGTGTAGACGGAGATCTGTTGGGCCTTCTGCTTGGACGATGCTCACATGCGTCGAGCTTATGATCGCGAATTCATCGTCTCTTAGTATTGAACTTAGTCTGCGGTCCATTGCTCGTTGCAGTTTCGGAAAGTCGTCCGCGTCACTG
>DASTVU010000687.1:0-3226 GCA_035758935.1 Pyrinomonadaceae bacterium
GCTGACCGCCTTGACCTGCTCCAGCCAGTTGACCATTTTGTGAAAGCCGGGTTGAGGTGAGATCGGCGCTCGCCTCAAACTGCGGAAACTGATCGGATCGTGCGAGGCCGAGATTCGCGCGAGCTGCATTGATTCGTGCGCCCGCGGTGCGTAGATCGTAATTCTGGACCATCGCGGTTTTGATCAGATTTTGCAGCTCAGGATCCTTGAACACCTCGAACCATTTCAGATCGCCGATTGAGTTCTGATCAATTGCCTCACTACCACGAAAACGGTCGGGCGTCTTAACCGGCGCCGGTTGATACTTCTGCGCATTGATCCCGCGCGGCAGGAGAACAGTCATTAATAAGAGTGTCGCAGCGAATATTGAATGCCACCTTGGAGTGCGGTGACTTGTCACCGCTTTGGTAAAATACCAAAGCGCCAACAAGTTGGCGCACTCCAAGTTGGCGCTCGATTCTTCTGGTTTTTTCATTTCAATCTCCTGATGCGGGTTCCAATTGTGGAGCCGTGCGGTCGGGATGCTTTCCACTGAATCGCATTGAAATCTTCTCGACCGCATAGAAACTCACCGGTATCAAGAAGCTCGCAATCAATGTGTCAGCCAACATGCCTGCGATTACAACGGTGCCGAGGATCTGTCGCGCTGCTGCACCCGAACCGGTTGAGAACCACAACGGTAAACAGCCGGCAATAAACGCGAGCGACGTCATCAGCAAAGGTCGACGTCGCAAGCGTGCTCCTTCGAGTGCCGCATCCAAAAGCCCGCGCCCTTTCTCAAATTCCATCTTCGCGAACTCGACGATCAGAATCGCGTTCTTCGCCGCCAGACCAATCACTACAATCAACCCGATCTGCGCGTAGACACCGAGGTCAAAACCTCGCAACCAAATGCCCATGAACGCACCAAACAACGCAATCGGCACAGTCAACAAAACAGAGAAGGGAAGCGACCAACTCTCGTAAAGCGCTGCCAGAATCAGAAACACGAAAACAAGTGAGAGGCCCAATGCCTTGATCGCTGCACCTGAAGTCTGTTTCTCCTGGTATGAAAGATCGGCCCAGTCGTATCCAATCTCTCTCGGCAACGTTTCGCGCGCGACTTGCTCGAGCGCCTCCATCGCCTGGCCCGAACTGTATCCGGGCGCCGCCGCACCAAGAACCTGCGCACTGCGATACAGATTGAATCGATTCGTATACTCCGGCCCACTAATCTTCTTTGTGGAAACTAAAGCCGAGAGCGGCACCATCGTGCCTTCGTTATTCCGCACGTAGTAATTCCCGATGTCTTCCTCGGTTCGTCGGTTCTCACCTTCAGACTGAAGAAAAACACGCCACTGCCGTCCAAATCGATTGAACTGATTCAGATAAAGGCCACCGAGATACGCTTGCAACGTTTGATAAACGTCGGCAACAGCCACACCCTGCTTCAACGCCTTGTCACGATCGACGTCGGCATAGATCTGCGGTATGTCTGCTGAGAACTGCGACATAACACCTGCAAGTTCCGGTCGCTTGCGTGCAGCCGCGAGAAACGCCTGTAAATTCTGATCAAGAAACTCAACCGATCCGCCGCTGCGATCCTGTAGCCACAACGAGAAGCCACCGGCACTACCGAGACCCGGAATCGACGGCGGCATGAAAGCAAACGCCTGTGCTTCAGGAATCTGCGTCGCAAGTTCACCGTTGATCTTCGCGACGATCGTTTGCGCCTGAAGCTCGTGTGACGTGCGTTCATCCCACGGCTTAAAGCTCATGAAGAAAAATCCCTGGTAACTTGCCGAGATACGATTCAACAAACTAAAGCCACCAATTCCGGTGTAATACTGAACACCTTCGGTGTGACCAAGAACCCCTTCCACTTTCTTCAGCACTTCGTCAGTACGCTCGAGTGAAGCGGCAGGCGGAAGTTGCACGTGCAACATCGCGTAGCCGTAATCTTCTTCCGGCAGAAAGCTCGTCGGCAGCATTCGGCCCATGAAGGCATCCCCGAGTGTGAACGCGCCGATGATCACCACACCGATCACGGCCTTACGCAGTAATGCGTGACTCCAGTTCAGATACCCATGCATCACCTTGTCGAAGCCGCGATTGAACCAGCCAAAAAAGCGCGCCAGTATTCCGCTTGACTTCTGTCGCGGTCGTAGCAGCAACGCCGCGAGCGCCGGTGAAAGCGTCAACGCATTGAACGCAGAGATCAGCATCGAGATCGCGATGGTCATCGCAAACTGATTATTGAGCCGACCCTGAATACCACCCATGAATGCGACCGGCAGAAACACGGATGAAAGAATCAGTGCGATGGCGATTACCGGTCCACCAACTTCCTTCATCGCCTGTATCGTCGCTTCGCGCGGAGACTTTCCTTCTTCAATGTGGTGCTCGACCGCTTCGACCACGATGATCGCGTCGTCAACCACGAGTCCAATCGCAAGTACGAACGCGAATAAAGACAACGTATTGATCGAGAAACCAAGTAACGGGAAGATGGCGAATGTGCCGATGAGTGATACCGGCACAGCGATCACCGGTATCAACGTCGCGCGCCAGTTTTGCAGAAATAGAAACACGACGATGATCACCAGCACCATCGCTTCGACAAGAGTGCGAACAGTCTCCTTGATTCCTTCGCTAACCGGCAGTGTTGTATCGAACACGACTGCGTAGTCGAGATCGTTAGGAAAACGATCTTTCAACTCCGCCATCGTTTTCTTAAGACCTTCGGCAGTTGCAAGCGCGTTTGATCCAGGCGCCTGAAACACAGCGACGATCGCTCCGGGCTGACCATTCATGCGAGAACTCTGTTGATAGTTGAGCGCGCCCAGCTCGATTCGAGCGACGTCGCTCAAGCGCACAACCGATCCATCAGAATTCGCCCGCACAATGATCTGTCCAAACTCTTCCGGAGTCTCGAGACGTCCCTTTGCGCGAACGGTGTAAGTCTTCTCCATGCCTTCCGGCGCCGGTGCTGCGCCAACGCGGCCTGATGGATTGACGTTACTCTGTTGGCTAACTGCGGTGGCCAGATCCGGAACTCCCAAACCGAGCTTCGCAAGCACGTCCGGCTTTACCCAGATGCGCATCGCATAGTCGCTCGAACCAACCACCCTCACTTCGCCGACACCGGGAACGCGATAAAGAACATCGTTCACGTTGATGTTTGCGTAGTTGGCGAGAAACAGTGAGTCGTAAGTCTTGTTTGGCGAATAAAGACAGAAGACGAGCA
>DASTVU010000688.1:0-9011 GCA_035758935.1 Pyrinomonadaceae bacterium
GGTTCCGCCGTCAAAGATCCAATCCGGGCCGCTCGGCTCTCAGGCGGTCGTTCCTTTTACTGGTTCGTGGAAACTCACCGGCGATCAGAATCAACTGCAATTAAACAATCCAAATTCATCGCACGTCGTCCGGCTGAAAAGTTTGCGGCCGGAAGACGAAATCACGGTCGAGGTTGTTGAAAGTGATATCAGTTCGCTGCTACCACCCACGCTGATCGGCGACGAGGAAAACAGGCGTTTAGTGGGTCGCATTAAAGTCGACGACAAAGCGTTTTCGCTCGTGGATTCGAAAGGAACACTGATAACCAACCTGATACCTGGCGCACACGTCAACCTGCTGATCTATCGCGACACTGTGGTAAAGGTCGAAGGACCGATCTTCGCGGGCACACCGCCTTTGATGCGGGTTGAAAAGATCGCGGCCCTGTTTGATGTCGTTCTCTACTCCGCGCTCCCAGGTAGACCACAGGAAAAACCTTACCCGGGCGTAACCATCGGTGCTGAGAACGAGAACGATTCATTAACACGACAGGTCAATGGAGCTTCGCCACTGGCGCCGGCGTCCAAGCTCGTGCGTGCAGAACTACTCGACAAAGCCATCGTGCTCAATGTATCCGCTGGCCGAACAGTCTTTCGTTATCTCGATTGTCTCGGCCCAAGGTTCGACTACGCACGTTTCAACCGCGCGCGTTT
Organism: Pyrinomonadaceae bacterium; assembly: GCA_035758935.1. Classification (GTDB taxonomy): domain Bacteria; phylum Acidobacteriota; class Blastocatellia; order Pyrinomonadales; family Pyrinomonadaceae; genus PSRF01. The sequence goes on from DASTVU010000688.1 coordinate 694, forward strand.
TCCTAATGGCTACTGCGGTGAACGCGGCATCTTCGACGTGAGCCGGTTTAGCAATTCACCACCCGAAAAGATCAGAGCGGTCTTTGCCTCCGATCCGCCGCTTTCGGATCCGCCGGTCCAGATCGATTTTCAATTGGAGACGTTAGGCGCCGCCGCTTTTGTAGTGAATCTCCCGGCTGATCTGCCGCCTCGATTTGGCGCTCGCTTCAACGAGAGCAGGTTTGGCGAGGGCGATGGCAAGAGTTCTGCCCAGGTCTTTAAGAACGCAGTAGCGGAGCCCGAAAGCGATCCCAATTTTCTGGTGAAGATGATCAACTCCCCTGCGACCGGCTCAAAATTTGTAAAGGCCACAAAGGTCGAAACAGTGGAGCTCGGTTGGACGGCGTTTCGCATGCCTTTCCGCAAGCCGCAGTTTCTGACGTTAGGCACACCAAACCGCGCAGCCCGTCTCTATCTTAGAGAAGACGGCTTGAACGGCTTCATTAAGATCGAGGCGAAAGAAAAGGGCGTTTGGGGGAACGAAATCGGCGTGTCTGTTCGTGAAGTTAAACCAGCTATTTATGAAGTCTCAATCATCTATCGCGGCGGACGCTTCGAGCAGGCTCGCGCGATTGTTCAGGGAGTGACGACAGAAACGATTCAAGAAGTAATGAAGCCGGGCCCCACCGGAGTGTTACAGGCGAAAGCAGCCGGCGTTCGAGCCGGTATCACGCGCGACCGCGCAGAATACCCAACCACCAGCAGTTAGAAGGAGAAATGCTATGTCAACCCAACCCAATCCTTACCACGTCGAACCCGGCGACCTGATCACCGCCCAGCTCTTTAACGGTCTGCAAGACAAGATCAAGCAAGACACGGTCGACGAAATCAAAAAGGCCATCGACGGCCTCCATAAAGTGGACCAGTCGGGAGATGCAGACAAGCTCGGGGGAAGCACACCTAACGAACTTGAAGAGCGCATTCTCAAACGCGCTTTGGCGGAGATTCCGAAACGAAGCGGCTACAAACGAATCTTTAAGCGCCTCAAGAAAGAGGAACCCGAAACCGTGGAACACGGTCTTCATAATTTTCCATTAGTCGATGTTTACCAATTGGACTACTTCAGGGTGGTCTGCGGCGACCACGAAGAGAAGGAAGACAAGTTCGTCAACTTCTATCTCTACCACTCAGACGAAACTGAGTTGAAGTCAGCTTCCGGCGGCAAAAAGGTGATCATTGAGACATCCGAGGAAGGACAGTTTGTCTTCAAGATTAAATGGGTCGACATGCTAAAAGACCTCGGCATCACGTGGACACAGTCACAGAGCATTGGCGACGTCGTCACCGAATTCTGGCAGGCACTCTTTAAAAAGCCAAACGACAAATTCGACGTCGATCAGTATTGCAACTCACCGTGGTTTGAGAAGTGCTGCGGTGAAAACCGCTCTATGGCCCAGATCGAACAACGCGACAACATAGATGAGCTGTGGTTTCAAATGAGGGCGCGGAAGACGAACAACTTCCCATATCCGGAGCCTGTTATCACAAGTCCGCCGACGGCGCCGTCGAATTTCCCAAACAACCTCGAAGTGGTCCACCTGGATTTTGACAACATCGGCGTCAAATTGCTACGGGACCCATTTTACGAGACCAAGACTACTGAAAATGGGTTGCCGGGCCCCGAGGATATCAACACGAAAGAGCTCAAGATCATGTTGCTCCTGAAGGTTTAGTTCGGGGTGAGTTTTGACTACTGACGCCGTGCAAAAGCACTGTGCGTCAAACAAAGTGGTGATCGTATGAAGCTGCGCAACAGTGTGAACGGGAATGTTCCCTTCGAAGGCGATCGTGTCTTCAGATGGCGAACTATTCCCGCAAACGCCAAAATCACGAGTGCGGTCGCCACTGTGACACCGGTTGAATCTCAACTCAGTGGTTCGTTCATCGAGTCGTTGGACTTCAGTCCTTCGTCCGTCAACTTCGGCGCTACGCAGACGACAGCTTCGAATGCGCCGCCGGCTCCGGCGGCTACAACGGCATGGGTTGAAGTGGACTTTCATGCACGCCGCACGTTGGCGAGCGTTGTCGGGGCTTTCGACAAAACTAACATCCAGGTCGACGTGGGCGGTGGGACTTACGTCGAGATAAACAAAACTGGTGCTTTCAAAACACCATCCGACGCAGCCACTGATCTATTTGTTATAAACGGATCTTCGGCGTCATTGCCGGGTTTGACTGTCAGCAAGTTGAAGTTGACAAACGCGACCGCTGTGGCTCCGAAGCTGTCGTCGGTAACGGTTCGTAGTGTTCCCACGAATGTAAGCTTGCGCGTGGGGGAACTGGCTCCGTTTTGGTCATATCTCGGCGAACTGGTGAAACCGGAAACGTCGTCTGACTTTACCGCAGTCCTGCAAGCGGCACTCACGACCGCTAAAATCGAAAATGGTTTTTACGATCTCGCGATTGTGGTCCACTCTGACAGCATTGCGCGGCTGAAAATAGATCTCGATATTGAGTTCGTCGAGCAACAGGCGGTTTTGCCGGCGGCGGTTCCGGAAGTGGCGATGCCGTTTGATGTCGGCAGTGTTTCGAAAGCGTCATCGTCCGAATTGAACGTGCTGGTTCCGGCAAATTCAAGAATCGTTACAAATCAAACCAGCGCACGCGTGCGAGGATCGTTTGTGGAAACGCGCGTGGCCTTTGGACCAACCGGTCCTGATTTTCCTGCCGGCGCAATCGAAGTTTCACCATCGAATTCGCAGGCGCAGATCCTGGGATTCAAAAATCCTACCTCACCCATTCCGGAGCTAGTCACACTCACTGACGAAATTTCAGCAGTGGCGATCGACTTATTGCTCGAGGCCCTGACGCCGTCTGCAAGATTGCAACTGGACATTCGCGGCGACTTTGATGGCAAGCCTGACGAGATCCCGTTGTTGCCGGCCCCGGTGGCGTTTGGGATTGAACAGCGACCACAGTCGGGTCCCGCCTGGACCAGCGTTCCATTGCCTGCGGAGTTTCTATTTGCGAAAGGAAGCAGGAAGCCGGCGCGATACTGGTTGCTGCTTCAGTGTCTTGAGGGTCGCGCGGCGTGGAGTATTCGAGAACCTTCCGATGGGGCGGCGAACAAAAGTGCTGAAGTCACGATGCAATTGACGCGTGATGGAGGTCTTTCGTGGAAAGCCAGTCCACTGCTTGCGAATTCAACCTCAACGACGAAGGTCGAACCTCCGTTTGTGGGATTCTTCCGCCTGCGCAATCGACCGAAGACTTTCAAAATGCCAATTAGTTTATTGATCGGCAGTGAAGAAAAACGCGATAAGCAAGTACGCAAGAACCTCGATCGTTTTGAACCGCTGGGCCGCGTAGATTTCACGTTCGATTCGGAAATGGCTGACGGCATCAATGAATACGTTGAAGCGATAAGTGGCGATGTAGTTCCGGAAGCACAACACGTATTCAACGGCGATTTCGAGCAGTGGGAGATGGTTGGGAATGAAATGAACTCGCGTGGGCCGATTCAAATGGACGCGGCGATTCATACCGTGGCTTTCTCCCCTGGGGGTAAGTTGGCTTACGTGTTGGAGCAAACGTTGAAACAGGGCGTTCTGTTGCTCGTCGACGTCGATTGCAATCAAGAGCTGGAGGATGACCGTATTGCACTGCCTATTCTTGACCCAGGGCATTTCGTAGTCAGTTCCGACGGCAAACGCGCCTATGTAACAGACGGCAGAGCTGTTCAGATTGTGAATCTTGAAGCCGGCGAGGCTATCGGAAATCCTATTAATGTCGTTTCATCTACACCAATTCTTGAGCTGTCTGTTAATCGGCTGGCGCTCAGTGTTGATGGGCGTCGCCTGTATGTAGTGAGTCTAAGTCCCGCCACCTCGAGATTGAACGTAATTCGAATTGTCGATACGGCAATTCTCGAACAAATAGCTGAAGGAAAAGCTACGAACCTGCTTCCTCAGCAAAGAGACGTTCAGGCCAGTCTGGCTCAGTTGCAATCGCCTCTCGATATTGCACTGTCGCCCGATGAAAAGCTTCTCTATCTCCTGGTCGACCGCGGCACGAGCCCGGCAGCGTTGGAAATCGTGGATCTCAGCGGTCCAAATATCACTGGTTCAGCTGCTCCAGCTCCTCTTGACGTAGTGGCGGTAGGACGTGGCCCAATTGACATGGCTCTCACGCCCGACGGGAAAACAGCGGTGGTCCCAAATGTGGGAGACAACGTAAGCATCATTAACACCTCGACCAGAACAGCGCCTACGGTGAACGTTCCGTCGGGCCCGCAGGTTGTTGCCTTATCGCCGGATGGCGCGCTTGCTTACGTATTCAGCCAGGGACTACGCTCGATTGCAACCATCGATCTCAAACAAAAAGTCGTGCTTGCGAGTTTTGATCTGAATCTGAACGAACCGTCTACTACTGTGCCACGATTTGCCGAATCTATGGCAATTTCGCCGCGCGGCGATCAATTGTATTTGGTCAACTCAGGAGCCAACACGCTTTCTTCAGTTCAGTTTGGATTGCGCCGGCCGTCAGAATGGCAACTCACGTCGGGCGACGTAAGACCCAGGTGCTTAGACACGCCATTTCACCTCGTTGCTGAATTGGGCTCTGTAACTTTGTCGAGCGCGTTGTCGCAAGTTGTTCCCGTGGCCGAGTCGTTTCCTTACGAGTTGAGTTTCTGGGGTATTGCTACCGAAGCCGAATCACCCACAGCCGATCAGCCGGCAATCGCTGAGATACTTTGGCGTGGCGGCGATTGTGGTCGGTTGCAGACGGATTCGATTCGAATTGAGATCGCGCCCGTGGTGCCGCTCCAGGATGGTCCACCGCCTTCTCCTAAGCTCGTATTTCATCGACTAAATACGAGAACTGTGAGTGGCGCCACTGTGCCGTTAACTGCTCCTCCGGGCGCGACACAGGCGGAAATCAGATTCAGTGTCGATAAACGTGCAACGGCCACAATCGATCTGGTTTCGCTGAGCGCCACATCTGAGGCACTGGCAAACGGCGACTTCAAATCAAAGAAAGACGGGCAGCTTACCGGATGGGCACTCGAGCCGGAAACAACTCCGGGTTTCGTCGTGACGGAAACCGATGATGGATTGCAACTTCAGAATGTGGGCTCAACCACCGCGGAGCTTGTACAGACTGCGGCCGCTCAGGCCGATCAACCATTCATCGTTGAATTTGAAGGAAAGGCTTCTGTCGCCGGCTCTTCGCAAACACCGCGCATTGAGTTGCGTTGGTTAAAGGCCAACAAAGAACCGGCAGCAGCACCGACCGTGGTCCAACTACTGACAACCGCGCTTGATTTGACGACGGCGAGCGGAACAGTGCCGGCTGAGACTGTTGAAGTACAAGTCCGAATCGCCGTTCCGCCTGGATCAACTCTGGACGTAAAACGCTTTTCTCTTCGTTACGAGAGAGTCACTGTTGTTCCAGTCAAGTTTATTGCTGAGTCACCCGGCGATCTGAACCTCTCCGACGTTCGCATTGGTTTTGAAAGAGTTGCACCAAAGGCACCGCCGGCTCCGGCTAATATCTTATGCCGGCCGACGGCTCCGAAAGGTCAACAAAAAGATCACAGTTGTTATTGTTCTCACTGTCAGGAAGAAACCGAGATGGTTGAGACCGAACAAACAACGACTCCTGCTGGTAGACCAGCCACGAAGGGGAAATGTGCCAACTGTCGCAGTGAAGTAAAGAGCGTCGGTGGGTCCGCGGCGACACCTCAGGCGGTGATTGCAAGGCAAACGATTGAATCACAACCAGTGATGGTTCGTCCTGTACCAGTGATTAGTGCTCTGCCACAAACGGTAGCCCGGTTAGCAAGACTTACCGATATTCACGGCATCGGCGAGCGTCGAGCAAAGCAATTAGCTGATGTCGGGATCGACTCCGTCGAAAAGCTGGCGGCAGCCACACCCGAAAGCGTCATCAAGATTAAGTTCATTACACGCGAGATGGCCGAGAGAATAATCGCAGAAGCAAAGACTCTTCGCGCTTCATAATGGTAAGAACCAAAGTTTGTACCCGCTGCAAGAAATGGAGCTGGGTTGCGTTCCATTGCTAACGGTCAACGCCGTGAAGCCCAAAACATGGGAACGATTTGACGATTTGAGCGTCTAACTAACAAATCCCAACCCAGCCATTTCCAAGGGAGGTTCGAACAATGAGCAAACTTACCGTTCGCGTCCTGACGGCCGTAATCACCTTTAGTATTGGAGTCGCAATTGCCACTGCCTGGGTTTTCAAAGGCACCGAAGAACCACCAATCGCACCCGTCGAACTCAGATCAGATCGACCTACTATGGAGATGGTCTTTGTCTTGGACACCACCGGTTCAATGGGCGGGCTGCTTTCTGGAGCGAAACAACGGATTTGGGGAATTGTTAATGAAGTAATGCAAAGCTCCTCGCTGTCGTCGGTAAAAGTCGGTTTGGTTGCATACCGGGACCGCGGCGATCAGTACATCACGCAGGTACTTCCTTTGACCGAGGATTTGGATAAAGTTTATTCGACATTGATGGACTACGAGGCTGCCGGAGGAGGCGACGAGGCAGAGAACGTAAGACGTGCTTTAGCGGAAGGAGTGGCTAAAGCCGGCTGGTCACAATCTTCTTCAAATCACGCGCAAATACTCTTCCTGGTGGGCGACGCTCCGCCTCACGATTATGCTGATGAGCCGGACACTCTCACTACTGCCGACCTTGCAGTCAAGCAGGGGATAATCGTGAACACGATTCAATGTGGTACTTCCGCCGATACCAAACAAACGTGGGAAGCGATTGCCCGGCGGGGGCAGGGGCAGTATTTCCTGATCCCTCAAAACGGCGGCGTGGAAACAATCTCTACGCCATACGATGAACAACTAAGTCAGCTTGGTACGCGTCTGGGAGGAACATACGTGGCCTACGGCGGCGGTGCGGGTGCGGAAGGTGACAGCTATAGAGCCTTACGGAAAGAAACGGCGGATAGCACCGAGTCTCAGGTTGCCACGCGTTCTGCACCATCGGCAGCGGCGGAGAGATCGGTGAATAAGGCATTGAACTCGAAAGCCTATATTGGTGATCTATTGCAGGATATTGAAAACGGGTCGACCAAACTCGAATCAATTAAGGCTGAGGACTTACCATCCGAGCTTAAACAGCTTTCGGCTGAGGAACGAACGAAGGAGATTGAAAAACGACTCGCCGAGCGCAGTGAGATTCGCAAACAAATCCTGTCTCTTTCAAAGCAACGCACCGAGTACATCGCCGCAGAACAAAAGAAAGGCAACGGCAGAGCACAAAACGGTTTTGATGTAGCTGTCTCTGCGGCATTGCGAGAGCAGGTCGCGAAAAGAGGACTTAGATAGGTTTTGGGGCTAAACGACGTCACAAGGTTTGTCACAAACGAAAAGCGGCAGGTTCTTCAACCTGCCGCAAGTCGTTTGAAAAATGGTGAGCCGAGCAGGGCTCGAACCTGCGACCCGCTGATTAAGAGTCAGCTGCTCTACCAACTGAGCTATCGGCCCTTATGTGACGCGCGGAAAATTATACGTGCGGGGTTTGAAGTGTCAAGCAAGCTCAACTAAGTTGTCGTTGCGCATTCGCTGTTTGCAAGAAGATCGTGGACAGCGTTGATGAGACCTTCAACGTCGGGTTTGGCTACGAATGCAGCAGCGCCGGCGGCGAATGCTTCGCGGCGGTGAATCTCATAAGCGTCGCCGGTATAGAAGATGCACGGCACTGCCGGCGAGATTTCCAGCAACCGCCCGCATAACTCCACTCCGGTTCCGTCCGGCAGCCGCTTGTCTAAAACGTAAAGATCATATTCGGTTTTTGCAGCCATGAGGCATGCTTCTTCCACAGTTGCGGCAGTGTGAACCTGGTAGTTTTCTTCCGAAAGCAACATTTGCAGCATTTCGGAAGTGTCGTGATGATCATCGACACACAGCACACGGCATTTGGGGTTTGCCATAGAGTACCTCCTTGAACACACTTAGACTGTTCGGGTATCCACTGAAAGCAGGAGAATGCAGTGGGCGCAAATTATAGCCGGGACAGGTCATTTGTGCTACCACAGAACCAGTTGTTTTCAGGCTTGATCTGGAACCTGGGCATGATTGGCGTTTTCCTAAGAATACCTACGAAAACTGGATCGTTCACCTTTCTTGCGATCCAATAGTAGCCAGGTGGGCAGCCCTCCTGCCCACCACCACCAAAGAACCATTCAAGAATTTCGGAGCGTACTGTAGGGGCGGCCCTCCGTGGCCGCCCGTGGTTTTGATCATGTTCGCCAAAACCGAGGCCGTCGCTTCTTGAACCCGTTAAACTCAAACCACG
>DASTVU010000689.1:0-8664 GCA_035758935.1 Pyrinomonadaceae bacterium
AATCTTGTCTTCTTCGTTTCTGATCTCGTTCAGCGCCGCGTACAACGTCGTCGTCTTACCTGATCCGGTTGGACCAGTAACAAGGACCATTCCGTATGGCTCAGCGATGTAGCGACGAAACTTCCGCAGATCCTCTTCCGCAAAACCAACCACGTTAAGGTTCAGGTTTTTGAACTCTTCGTTGATCTGTTCTTTGTCGAGAATACGAATGACCGCGTCTTCCCCGTGAATGGTCGGCATGATCGAAACACGGAAGTCGACGTTGCGTCCCTTATAACGAACTCGGAACCTGCCATCCTGCGGCACGCGACGCTCGGCAATGTCGAGCTCCGACATAACCTTGATACGCGAGATCAACGTCTGGTGATAAGCAAGATCGATCGGATCTACTTTCTGGTAGAGTGCGCCGTCGATTCGATACTTAACCTGGACTTCAGTATCGCGAGTTTCAATGTGTATGTCAGAAGCGCGCGACTCCATCGCGTTGTAGATGATCGTATCGACGAGTTTGATGATCGGCGACATCTCAGCATCAGTCGCCAGACGATCGAGGTCGAGCACCTCCTCGCCGTGTTCTGTTTCTTTGACGAGTGAAATACGAAACCCGGAAGCCGCTTCCTGCAACACGCGCTGAGTTGTGTCGCCTTTTCGCAGTACGACTTCAACTGCGCCGGCCGTTGCGACGTGTGGAACAACGCGAGTTCGAAGTGTGCTTGAGAGTTCGTCGAGACGTTCGAGGTCGGTCGGATCCGCCATCGCGATGTGCAGACCCTTTTGATCGCGCTTGAGCGGTACAAACTGATGGCGAACCATCAGGTCGACTGGAACTTCCGTGAAGAGTTCGTAGTCAATCGGAGATTCACGATCGGGCGGCAGCAGGTCGACAAAAGGAAGCCGGTAGCGACGCGCCAGTTCCCGCGCCGCTTTCATCTCAGGCGGCTCATGCACGTCGCCCCCAGTAATACCCTTGGCGCCGTTTTCGCCAACCGGCGGCACGGCGGTAATAACCGTATTCTCGTTTTCTGAAACTTCCTTCATAACCCCTTAGCGACGTGATCCGGTGACCCCTGCGCCACTCGAAATTGATTGGATGATCGGGAGGTAAATCGCCAGCAGGATCGTCACTACGACGCCGCCCATGAGCACAAGAATCGCAGGCTCGAGCATGGTCGTCAACTGCTCCAGTCGTACTTCCGACTCCGCGTCATAAAACACCGCAACTTCGTCCAGCATTTCGCGCAAGCTACCCGATCGTTCGCCGATACCGATCATGTCGATTGCCAAAGGTGGCAGCCAACCCGCCATTTCGAGACTTTCGGTAAACGAACGGCCTTCGCGAATCATCGGCAGAATCGACGAACTGCGACGTCGCAATTCCAGATTCGTGATCGACTCTGACGCAATTTCCCAGGACTCGACGAGCGTGATACCTCCGGCGAGCAACGTCGCCAAAGACCGGGTCGCCTGAGCAACTGACATTTGGACCGCGAGACTTCCAGCCAGCGGAATCTTTAGAATCAACCTACTAATCTGGAGTTTGCCGGCCGGTGTGCGCGACCAGATAAATAAAACCACCGCACCCCCGATGATCAACGGCCCGAACCAGATGACGTTGGACGACAACCAACGCGAGATTCCCACCACGATTTGAGTCACTGTCGGTAGCTCATTACCAAAACCCGAGAAGAGTTCCGACATCCTGGGCACGACGTAGATTGTCAGGAACGTGACCATACACGCGGACGCAAAGAGCAAGAACATCGGATACGCCAAAGCACCGCGGATCTTTCGTCGCAGCGCAACGTTTCGTCGCATGTAAGTGACGTATCGACTCAACACATCGTCGAGCGCGCCCGAACGTTCGCCGGCAAGAATCGAGGCCGTGTAGATACGTGGGAAGATACCGCCCTGAGATGCAAACGCCTGCGAGAGTGCGGCGCCGCCGCGGATTTGCTCTTCAACGTCACCCAGCACAACTCGCAGTCGTGCAGACGCGGCACGCTTCCGCAGCATCGAGATGGCTTGAAGAATAGGGATGCCCGCGCGGACCAGCGCAGCAAGTTGTTGGTTAAAGAGCAGGAAGTCGTTGGCTTTGACTTTCGGATGAGCGCCGGGTCGTCCAAAACGTGTTAACGCGGCAACGCCTCCCGTACGCGGCGGGGTCACGTTAAAGACACGAAATCCCTCACGCTCGAGCCGCGCTCGTGCCTCGTTCACGCCTGATGCCTCTACCGTGCGAGTTACAACCTCGCCTGCAGGCGTTCCCAATCTACAAATAAACTCAGCCATAATTGGATTTACCCGACTTGAGAATGACCGGGGAGTATATCTCACGCGCCGCCCAAGCAGAAGTTGCGTTTCACCGATTTCTGTGGCCCTTTTCCCGTAGTATTCACGCGTTTCCCTATTTGGAATTAGGTAACTGTGAGGAGATCAACTGTGTCAGCACCCGCAAACAAACAAGTTAATGAACAACCGGCTACTTTCCAAATGCTCCAAATTATTAGCGGTTTCTGGATTTCTCGGGCGGTTTACGCGATCGCCAAACTTGGCATTCCCGATCTCTTGAAATCAGGACCAAAGACCGCCGAGGAGTTAGCCTCCGCGACGAAAATGCATGCGCCTTCGCTGTTTCGAGTGCTGCGGGCGCTGGTTAGTGTAGGAATCTTGAATTCCGCCGAGGGTGGCCGCTTTGCCCAAACGCCAATATCCGAAACACTCGTCACTGATGCGCCTGGCTCTTTGCGCTGGTTTGCTGTTTCCGAACTGGGCCACGAGCACTATCCGGCGTGGGGCAACCTGATGCACAGCATCAAGACAGGCGAGATTGCCTTTGACGATTTCTTCGGCGTCGATATCTGGACCTACTTTCAGCAGAATCCCGAAGATGGCGCGGTCTTTAACAGCTCGATGAGCGCTGTGACCGCGGCGACGAACGAAGCAATCACGTCGCGCTACGATTTTTCGGGTTTCGAGAAGATTGTCGATGTCGGTGGTGGTCACGGCGGTCTAATTACCGGCATTCTCAAAGCGAATCCGAAGCTGAAGGGCGTGTTGTTTGACGCCGAGGAAGTGATTCAGGGTGCGCGTCCGAAACTCAAGGCAGCGGGAGTTGCTGATCGCTGCGAGACCATTACCGGCAACTTCTTCAAGTCAGTACCCGCTGGCGGCGACGCTTACATAATGAAATGGATAATTCATGATTGGAATGATGAAAAAGCGATTACGATTCTGAGGCATTGTCGCAACCAGATGCCGCCAAACGGCAAGCTCATCCTGGTTGACTGTGTGGTCCCGGAAACCGATGAGCCCGACTTTTCGAAGTTTATCGATATGAACATGCTCGTGATGACCGGCGGAAAAGAACGAACCGCGAAGGAATTCGAGCAACTCCTCGGCGCCGCGGGCTTCAAGCTCCTCCGCGTCATCCCCACGGATCTCCCGACGTCGATCGTCGAGGCCGAACCCGTATGAAAATCCCGCCCACGGCAGTGGGCGGATTTGTTCAAGTCCTTTCTACAATCCACTCCTAAAGCAATGTTCGAATCCCGCCCACGGCCAGTGGGCGGATCGTTCAGGTCCTTACTATTTATTAGGTAATGATAAATAGAATAGGACTTGAAGCATCCGCCAACTTCCGTTGGCGGGATTAATAGTTGGTTTAGGATGTGAGTTGTAGGAAGGACTTGAACCATCCGCCCACTGCCGTGGGCGGGATTGCAAACCTATTCTTCCTCGAAAGTCTTGCGCGTAGCGACCGCCTGTCCTAGAATGGCCGTGCCAACACAGCAATTAAACTGAAACGCGCGCGGCCGTCTCCCCGTGAACATTTCATGCTCCGGATTTGAAAAGTCGGGCATCACTCGTTCCCCAACGAGCATCTGTGTTGACAGTTCCCTTTCGAGCCTGACCGGTACTAAAAGAAGAATCACCGAACTGTAGCCCGGGGGTGACATGTATTTGACTCGTTACACCACCAAGTTAACGGCCGCTTCCATCTCGTTACTCACCGTCACGATTTTCTTATGTGTGGCAGTGAAGAGCCAGGAATCTGCTCAGGATAAACCTGCTGCCGCTGCGCCCACTCAAACTCCTTCATCTGCACCAAAAGAACCAAGGAAGATGGGCACCGAACTCGATGGTCCCGTCCTACTGACAAACACTGACCTGATCACCCTGACCGTGACCGTCACCGATACCTATGGTCGCTACGTGTCAGGATTGAGCAAAGGCGCTTTTGCCGTTTTTGATAACAAGCAACAGCAGGAGATCACTTTTTTCAGCGACGACGACTCACCAGTTTCAGTCGGAGTGATTTTTGACGTTTCCGGCTCGATGAGCGGCGACAAGGTAAAACGTGCTCGCGATGCGCTGAGCAAATTCATTCAAACAAGCCACGATTCAGACGAGTATTTCCTGATCGCCTTTAACTCACGCGCGCAATTGCTGCTTGATAAAACACGCGACGGTGATTCGATTCTGAATAAACTGACTTTCGTCGAAACGAAGAGCCAAACTGCGCTCTACGACGCCTGCTATCTCGGCGTGGAAAAAGTGCAACGCGGCGCGCACCCGAAACGAGCGTTGCTTCTCATCAGCGACGGTCAGGACAACGATTCCCGCTACACGTTCAATGAACTTCGGAAGCTCTTGAAAGAGTCGGACGTGACGCTCTACGCGATCGGCATTCTCAGTGGCAGCGATGCCGGCAGCGCGATGGGCATGGAAGGTCAGGGAATTCTGGACGAGCTTTCCGGCGTGTCTGGCGGCAAGGCATTCTTTCCCCGTTCCGCAGCCGAAATGGACGACATTTTTGAACAAATTGCCCTGGAGTTGCGACATCAGTACTCTATCGGTTACAAACCAGATGCCTTCGCAAACGATGGCAAGTGGCATCGAGTGAAGGTGAAAGTGACGCCACCCCGCGGGCTGCCGCGGCTGTTTGTCCGGTCGAAAGAAGGCTACTACGCCACGGCCGGGTCGCGCGCGCGTTAGTGTTCAAAAAGCAGAGCTTCCGGCAACGCAGGCTTACTTCCCCGGCATCTTTTGGAGGTGTGCGTTTGGCAGTTGCGATTTTTAAGCAGCGCCGTTTGCCCCAGCCTTGCGTGTTTGAGGAGTTTTTAGATTGTTTAGTGAGCAGAATCTTAGGTGGATTGGGATAATTGCGGTCTGCGGTTTAATCCTCTCGGGATTAATCTTTGGTTCCAGTGTGTTTGCCAGTCCCGATCCGATTGTGAGTTTTAGCCAGGATCGGCCCCGTAGCACCGGAACTCCGGCAGCCACGCCGACGCCACCTGCAACCACTCCGGCTCGACCGGCATCGACCCCGGTACCTTCGCCGACTCCCCAAACACAAAGACCACAAACTGATCGCATTGCACCAACACTTGGTGAACCGCCACCGCCACCGAAGTTGAAACCAACTCCAACTCCGACGCCACCTGAGGTGCTCGATCCTGACAGCGTTATTACTATCAATTCGGAGCTGGTCCAATTGCACGTGCGCGTCATCGATCGCAATAACAAGCCGATCAACAATGTGACGAAGGGCGAGTTTCACATCTACGAAGACGGCGTGCAGCAAACCATCGAGTCGTTTACGCGTGAGGAAGTTCCCATTAGTTATGGTCTCGCCGTCGACACTTCGGCATCGCTTCGTTCGCAGATACAAAGTGTCATCGACGCAGGGAAAACAATCGTTAATAGTAACAAGCCGGGCGATGAGACTTTTCTCGTGCGTTTCATCAGCAGCGACAAGATCCAGACGGAGCAGGATTTCACCGACAAGAAAGATCTGCTAATAGATGCGCTCGATAATCTCTATGTCGAAGGCGGCCAGACGGCAGTTATCGATGCGGTCTATCTTTCAGCCGAGCATGTATCCGAGTACAAAAAAGGCGATGAAGGTGATCGGCGTCGCCGCGCGCTGATCGTAATCACCGACGGTGAAGACCGAAGCAGTTTCTACAAACAGGAGCAGCTCTTTGCACGATTGCGCGAGGAAGACGTTCAGATTTTCGTGATTGGTTTCGTCAACGAGCTCGACAAAGAAGCTGGGTTCATTCGCAAGAGCCCGCGCGACAAAGCTGTGGGCCTGATCAATAAACTCGCGAGCGAAACAGGCGGACGTGCGTTCTTTCCCGAATCAATCTCCGAACTGCCGCAGATCGCGAATGAAATCGTGCGAGACATGCGCACGCAATATGTGATTGCCTACAATCCGACCAACAAGACTCAGGACGGCACCTATCGCTCAATCAAGGTCTCTGTGGACCAACCTTCCGATTCTGAAAAGCGCATCGCATTAACTCGAACCGGACGTTTGGCGCGTAAAGATACTGGATCCTCGGTCAAGCCACCGGCGGTGCGAATGCCGGCTACAACTACGCCCGGCAAAAAACCGTAACACAGATAATACGAATTGCTGTTTGATCAGCGCTGATCGGATTTACCATCCGTTTTATCTGTGGGTCTCCTCTTGTACTTAGTTCCATGCCTCGTGGCTGCTTCCTCAATCGAATGCGTTGTGGTGAGGTTGTCATCCTTTCGCGCCAGCTCGATTAACCTCTTGTAATACTTGTGCAGTGCGTCGATTTCCGGTTCGCTCAAATCCTCCACATCGATCAAACGATTGCTCGCGCCCTCCAATGCCGCCACGATCTCGTTGAGTTTCAGATGGAGCGCCAACGCATCTTTGTTCTGCGCGCGTTGAATCAGAAAGACCATCAGAAAAGTCACGATCGTCGTTCCGGTATTGATCACGAGCTGCCACGTGTTCGAGTAGTTAAAGAGTGGGCCAGTAATGGCCCAAACGACTATGACAAGCACAGCGAGGACGAAAGCGACAGACGTTCCCGTCGCTTTTGTAGCCTTATGTGAAAACTTCTCGAGGAATTCACTTATTTTGCTTCTCTTGCGTGGCATCGATAATTCTCCCGACGGCAAAACACGATTAGGCCGCAAACTCGGGGGCTTGATTTGAGGGAAAGGAGGGATCCGAGGGTCAGTCTTTGCCTCTGACGGAACCACTGATCTTTTTGCGAGTGGTTTCGCCAGTATGCAAAACGGGTAAACCGAGGTCTACGTCGGAATGAGGTTGAGGGATCACATGTGTTGCTACGACTTCGCCGACTCGCTTTCCGGCCGCGGCGCCGGCATCGACCGCACTACGAACAGCCGCCACGTCGCCACGCACGATAGCCGTCACGAGACCAGCATCGATCTTTTCCCAACCAACGAGGCGAACATTCGCAGATTTCACCATCGCGTCAGCGGCTTCAATCATTGCCACAAGGCCGCGACATTCGACCATTCCGAGTGCTTCAGGCATAGCGATCCTCCAACTGCCACCAGATATTAGCCACAAAAAGGCACAAAAGGCACAAAAAAATTCAGCAGAAAACCATTTTGTGCTTTTTGTGCCTTTTCTTGGCTAGTTGCGGAGCGAGTGGATCGGCGCGGGGATTCGGCCGCCTCTGCGAATAAAGCCTGCCGAAGAAAACGCGCTGACAGGCATGATTGGCGCACTCCCGAGCAATCCACCAAATTCGACCATCTCGCCCACGTCGCGACCGGGTACCGGAATGATCCGGACCGCAGTCGTCTTGTTATTCATAACTCCAACCGCCATTTCGTCAGCGATAATCGCGGCGATAGTTTCCGCGGACGTCGAGCCAGGTACGGCCACCATATCAATGCCGACCGAACAAACGCTGGTCCATGCTTCAAGCTTGGCTAACGACAGTGCCCCCATCTGCGTAGCTTCGATCATTCCGGCATCCTCCGACACCGGAATGAACGCTCCACTCATACCACCGACAGATCCGCTCGCCATCGCGCCGCCTTTCTTCACGGCATCAGTCAAAAGCGCGAGCGCCGCGGTCGTTCCGTGTGTGCCGGCGCGTTCGAATCCCATCGCTTCGATGATATTGGCTACTGAGTCGCCTGGGACAGGCGTCGGCGCAAGAGAGAGATCGATGATGCCGAAAGGAATGCCGAGACGACGAGCCGCTTCACGGCCCACCAGTTCGCCTGCGCGTGCGAGCTTGAATGAGAGTTTTTTGATCGTCTCTGCAAGATCCTGTAGAGGAAGATTCGGATCCGCATGCCTTACCGCGTGATTAACTACCCCAGGGCCGGACACACCGACATTGACAACGACTTCAGCCTCGCTCACTCCATGAAAGGCGCCTGCCATGAAAGGATTGTCTTCAACCGCATTCGCAAAGCAGACGAATTTGGCGCAGGCGAGTCCACCCTGATCGCGAGTTCTTTCGGCGGCATCTTTTATGATTCGCCCGACGTGGCCCACGACGTCCATGTTGATACCGGCCCGGCTCGTTGCCGCATTGACTGAAGAACACAGACGCTTCGTAGTCGAGAGCGCTTCAGGAATGGAATCGAGAAACCTGGTCTCTGACGGCGTCGTGCCTTTCTGGACCAACGCTGAATAGCCGCCGATAAAATCGACACCGACTGTACCCGCCGCATCATCGATCGCGCGCGCAACCTGGACCACATCTCCTCGCAAGCCTTCAGTGATCAGTGATACCGGTGTAATGGAAATACGCTTGTTCGCGACCCTGATCCCAAACTGTTCACCGATTTCATCGACCGTTGGCACGAGTCGAGCGGCAACGGCGCTA
The DNA here is from genome assembly GCA_035758935.1 of Pyrinomonadaceae bacterium. GTDB lineage: Bacteria > Acidobacteriota > Blastocatellia > Pyrinomonadales > Pyrinomonadaceae > PSRF01. The sequence goes on from DASTVU010000689.1 coordinate 8,646, forward strand.
ATTTTGTCGCCGGCCTTCT
>DASTVU010000690.1:0-6972 GCA_035758935.1 Pyrinomonadaceae bacterium
CACGTTCTGAATATCCTGAACACTGAACTTTTCATGCACCTCGCAACGTCCGGGCCAACCGATCATCTGGTAGTCGAGCTCGTCTGGAAAACGCATCCGCGGCTCTCGTGTAGGAAAGATGATCTGTTTGCCGGTTTCGCGCGCGACGTTGCCGGCGAGGTACTCATCAGGGATGAAGATCACTTTATCAGTCTTCAACGAGTTAACTACTGCAACTGCATTCGATGAAGTGCAACAGATGTCCGTCTCTGCCTTAACGTCAGCGTACGTGTTGATGTAAGTAACAACGGGAACGCCCGGAAATCTTCTCTTCAACTCGCGCACATCTTCAGCCGTGATGCTCGCAGCCAGCGAACATCCGGCTTTTTCGGACGGGATCAGCACCTTCTTAGTCGGATTCAGAATCTTCGCCGTCTCCGCCATGAACTTCACACCACAAAACACGATGATGTCTTTGTCAGTCTCAGCAGCTTTCCGGCTGAGCTCGAGCGAGTCGCCAACGAAGTCAGGGATCGAGTGGAAGAGCGCCGGCTCCATGTAGTTGTGACCAAGGATCACAGCGTTCTTTTCAATCTTGAGTCGATTGATCTCCGCGGCCAATTCGGCCTTGAGACGGAGTTCGAAATCCGGAACCGTATTAACCAGCAGCCGGCTCAGTTTTTCGTAGATCTCCTCAGTTGTAGTTTCGGTAATCATTTATTCAACAAACTCCAGACTCACGTCAAACACCTTCGGCGAATGTGTCAAAGCGCCAACAGAGATGTAGTCGACGCCAGTGCCGGCAACTTCGAGCACATTATCGAGTGTAACGTTGCCAGACGCCTCTAGTTTGGCTCTTCCATCACAGATCGCGACCGCTTCGCGCATCGTGTCAATCGACATGTTGTCGAGCAGAATTCGTTCTACTCCGAGCGCAAGCGCTTCGCGTACATTGTCGAGCGTACGTGTTTCAACTTCAATTTCCAGCTTTGTACCGGAGGCGCGCACACGTTTTACAGCTTCTGTGATCGAGCCGGCAAAGTCGATGTGGTTGTCCTTTATTAATACCATGTCGAAAAGGCCGGTGCGGTGGTTCTGCCCTCCGCCGAGACGAACAGCGAGTTTATCAGTCAGACGCAGACCGGGTGCAGTCTTGCGGGTATCGAGAATCACCGCCTTTGTGCCTGAGACTGCATCAACAAACTTTCGGGTCAAGGTCGCGATGCCTGACATACGGCCGAGGAAGTTGAGGGCAATGCGTTCACCGGTCAGCAGTGCTCGCGCTGGACCATCAAGGTCGGCCAAAACTGTACCGCCCATAACCTTCATTCCATCTTCGACTTTGGCTACAAACTTAACGCTCTGGTCCAGGCTGAACAGCACTTGCCGAGCGATTTCCAAACCCGCCACGACACCATTCTCTTTCGCAACGATGCGGCCACGCAAAGACGCATTTGCGGGCACAATAGTGTCAGTAGTGACATCACCTGATCCGATGTCTTCTTCGAGCGCACGACTAATGTATTGGGAAATCTCTGCGGGCAGGTCGGGAGTCATTCTTTCGTTAATGGCCAAATCATATCTTGCCACAGATTTTCACGGATTAATAACGGATATCGGCACGTCACGTCCCTGCTGCACCTCATTCCCTGAGTAGTCCGCGGCGATGATCCGCAATATGTAATTGCCTCTGGGCAATTGAGATGTGTCCCAAACTCCTTGTGCCGCACGCCCATCACGTACTGTGTTTGTCACTTCATACAAAAACCTTGTGGTCTTACTGCCATAGACAGTGATTCCACTCTCTTCTGCATACGCCACCTTTGTCGCAGCTCTATCACCCGGCAATCGATTGAAAAGAATATTGATACGCGGCTCGTTGAATCCCGGCGCGGGACTCCCATCGGGCTTGAGAATCTGGTAACCCAGTTTATACAGACCAAGCCTGCGACGCTCGGCGTTCATGTTTGTACGATCAAATGCGTCCACCACAATTCGCACTGGACCTTTCACAAGCAGACGATCACCTTGCTTCTCTTGCAAACGTGATCCACTTGCATCGAATAGCTGAATGCCATCCTTCTCGATCGTTGGTGCAATTGTGTCGGTGAACCCAATCGGCGAGAGTGACAGCGGATTGATCTCGCCGCCAGGTGGTCCAACATTCAGGTGTACGTGGTACATCTTGTTTACAGTTCCAACCGTCTCGCCCGGACTGAAGCGTGTTCCGCGCTTCACACGCACGCGCGACAGTTTTCCTGCTCCGTCGTTCACAGCGATAAAGCGTGGATCGTCAAACATCTTCCCATCCTTGTCGCGTCCGACATGCATGTGGATATATGAGATTGCTCCAACACGAAAGCCTTCGTTAATGGAGTCGAACCCCCAGTTGGGAATTGGGCCGATCACTTTCTCAGAGCGCACGGCATGCACAGCCTCACCGTAGCCACCAAACACGTCGAGACCGCTGTGAAGGTGGTGGCGACTATCATCGGAGTCGAAACTTCCCCGCACTTCACCGATCGTGGCGACAACTTCGCGCGGATTCTTTTGCGGATCAATCGGCCATAGTAACGATTGCTCTCCGAGCGTCTCATTCGTGAGTTTGGGGTATGAATCAATCAGCGTTGCTGCGCTTGACGTCGTTGTTTGGTCCAGCTTTCGAATTAGATAGTTGCCGCTATCGGCGAGGTACAGTTCTGCTGGTTTGTTATTGAGTGGTCCGATCGCAATTCCGGTTGGTTGATTGAACTGAGCTGCGATCACGCGCGCGACGCCATCCGGCGCAACCTGGACCACACGCGATCGATCCAGTTCAGTAACGTAAAGATAGCTGTCGTGGGATACTGCCAGTCCGATCGGCCCTGAGAGATCCTGATTAGGCAAAGTAGTGACCTTGCCTTCTGTGCTAACGCTCCGAAGTAAATCATTGCCGGTGTCCGCAACGATTAACGTGTTGTTTACAATTACGATCCCGCTGGGAGTATCGAAGTGGGCTGCCTTTTGATCACCGTCGGCATAACCAGGAGTGCTTGCGCCCGCGATAGTCGTCACCTCACCCTCGGTGGTTATCTTGCGAATCACGTCGTTGTAAGTGTCCGCTACATAGATATCGCCGCCTTCGCTCACCGCCAGGCCGATTGGACCGTTGAACTGAGCTTTAGCTGCTGGACCATCGATGTAACCTGCCGTTCCGTCGCCGGCAACTGTCGACACCTGGCCTTCAGGCGTGATCTTTCGAATGCGATTGTTTCCGGTGTCAGCGACATAGAGATTGCCGCCTGGTCCGAGCGCGAGCGCAGACGGTGTATTGAAAGACGCCGCTGGTCCAACACCGTCGGCGAATCCCTCGTTACCACCGGCCAACGTCGTGACGTTTCCATCGGGAGAGATCTTGCGAATGCGATTGCTCTCACCTGCGTCAGCAACGTAAATAGTTCCATCTTTGGCAACTGCAACACCAAAAGGATCTGAAAATCCCGACGGCTTGCCGTCGCGGATAACGGGCGAACCGTCGCCCGCGACGTTGGTGACGTGTGCTTTCCAACCGACGGGAGTTGGCAGTGGTCGGCTGCTGCGATAAAACAGATAACCGAATATGGCCCCGGCAATCGCTAGCAGGAGAATAACGACGAGAAGGAGTTTGCGCATTTAGTCGAGGACGGCTTCGGGTTGGTCCAGCATCTCTTCGATGCGTGCAATGTAACGTCCGACGTGCAAACCGTCCATAAGTGAGTGGTGTACTTCGACGGAGAATGGCATTAGTATCCGATCTTTTTCCTTGATGAACTTGCCGAAAGAGATCTTTGGAACAGAGTCTTCGCGTCCCCATCTGCGTGCATGCGAGAAACTTGTAAATGCGATCCACGGCAGCGTGGTGCAGTGGATGCGCGCGTCGTCTTCATGTTTGGGTCTGAAGGCCCAGTCGCCTGTTTTTATTTCGTCAACTGCTCGCGTCGCGCCTTCCATGAATTTAGAATGGGTTTCGGCGTAGTCGAAGTAGAGGAGTGTGAAAGTTTCGTTTGGAAGCATGAACGTGGTGCCGCCGTTGATGACGTCATGGACCAACACCTTGCCCTGTCGCAGGCGGTAACGAAACGGCTCGATCTCGTTGGCCGCTTTAAGTGCGAGATAGTGATACGTTAGCCAGACGTTGGTTTTTTCGCGCTTCTTTAATTCTGTGATTAATTTTGTGACGTCGAGTTGTGTACAGACGTTGAAGTATGGCTTATCGAACGGGAGATAAAACTCGAACACTGCGCGTCGCGGCCAGGTCGCCAGATCAATATAATGGGGCATCGTGCGAAGATTGTACCTAATTGTTTATTTAAAGGAGAACTAATGAAAATTGCGATCGGATCGGATCATGCAGGGTTTAAGTACAAGGAGAAAATAAAAGAGTTTCTGCAGGAACAGGGTCATGTTGTGAACGATTTCGGCACCTTTTCGGAGGAGCCGGTCGATTACCCATTGTTCATTCGCCCTGTCGCAGAAGCAGTGGCGCGTGGCGAATACGAACGCGGGATCGTCCTGGGCGGTTCGGGCAATGGTGAGGCAATGGCGGCAAACAGGATCAAGAAGGTTCGTTGCGCGCTGTGTTGGAATGAAGAGCTCGCGCGTCTGGCGCGGCAGCACAACGATTCCAACGTCCTCTCGCTGGGCCAAAGGGTGATCCCCGAGGAGACCGTGCTTGAGATCGTCCGCGTGTGGTTGGAAACGGCGTTCGAAGGCGGTCGCCACGTGCGGCGGATTGAATTGCTTGATGCGGATTGAACGTGCGAACGGTGAACAGAGCTAAATTATCGATTTTGTATACTCCGACGCCGTGGCGGGGTAGCTCAGATGGTTAGAGCGTGGGAAGCAAAGAGCGAATTAATAACACCTTGCGCGATGAGTTTAAGCACTTCGGGGTTTGAATCCGTCGAGTTAGACCTGACACATTCTTATTCATAACTGTATCGTCGCCATACAATAGTGAGATATGACACCGACTCCGTGTAAACGTGAATATTAGTGAAACTTGGAAAACTGCGGTTATTCCAGCCCGATTAATTGCTTTGGAGGCCAGTGGCACGGCTTACGCATGGATCATGCGCGGCAAAAGGTCTTTCTCGATCAATTCCGGGGGGTGAACCATGCGTAGACCAACACTCGGCTTTCAAGGCCCCCTCCTTGTTGTGTTTAGCCTATTAGTTTCTCAGCCCGTCTCACCGCAAGCTAAACGGGCGAGCAATGCGAACAAATCAGCAGCTACACCGATTCTATGGCGGGATCCGGGCAACATCTCCAGCCGCAATCTCTTTTATGGTCCAGGTTCGCCGGAGTTGGCACCTGTAGCGCCTTTCACTTTCGTTAAAGAGGCCAAAAGCGGGGAGTCTCCGAAGTTCGTCGTACGGGATGCACGCGGCGATGAGTGGACCGTCAAACTTGGACCAGAAGCGCAGGCAGAAACCGTATCGACAAGGATAGTTTGGGCCGTAGGCTACTTTGCGGAAGAAGCATATTACTTCGATGAGGTTCCAATTAATGGCCTGCCAATGCTGTCACGTGGGCGTGACTACGTCACCGGCGAAATTGTGCATGGCGCACGCTTTGAACCAGAGCGACCAACTATGATTTCTGGACCAGGTTGGGATTGGCGCAAAAATCCCTTTGACGACACGCGTGAGTTGAGCGGATTGAAGGTACTCATGATCCTGCTCAACAATTTCGATGCCCGCTCCGGCAACAATAGCATCGTTTACGTCAACGGCCCTGGTGGTCGAGAGGCGCGTTATTACGTGACTGATCTCGGCGCAACACTCGGGCGGGCCGGGGGGCTCGGTGGCACTCGAACCAAGAACGATCTCGCGGATTTTCTTTCGACGAAGTTCGTTCGTGGTGTTGATGAGCGGGATGGCGTAGTTGAGTTCGACTATGACACGAGACCACGCGGGCTTGGTCACTTATCTGTGCTTCAACCGTTTTATTATCGCCATGAGGTAAACAAGGAAAAGGCCATGCGGGGTATTCCGGTTGCACATGCTCGCTGGATAGGGTCACTCCTTAATCAATTGTCAGATGAACAGCTTCGAGATGCGTTCCGCGCTGCCGGATACTCGGAAAGTATTCGGGACAGTTATGTCGCTGCGCTTCGCGAGCGCATAAACCAACTTAGTCAGTTACGGTCTGGAGCGTCAGCGCGACGACAAAAACGTTCTGAAGGTGTTGAGCAAAAGGTCACTCGATTCAACTCCCGAGCTATCAAGCAGGTGCGGGCGAATGTTGTTAATGCATTCACCAAGGTTGGGTCCGCATTGAACTGAGTGCAACGCTGGTTTTTGACAGCAATCGAACGGATCCTCGAGCACAGATTGAGCATGGTTCGGATCAGCAGGAACAAGCACAGCTTTCTCGCACTGGCGCTGGTGCTTCTCACTGCATCGGTAACGCCGTCCCAGCAAACTCAGAACAACCAATCGCCCAATCGTACGCTGGAAGCAGTTCGCTTACTGACAATCTCACCTCTTGCGGTTGCCGAGTAGTGCTCCATGTGCCTCCACAAGAGCACTAACCCTACACCGCCGAAAGCGGACACTTCATTTGCTAATTCGACCGGACACATCATTTGCTAACTACATTTCAACGAAAAACTATTGACACACGTAGGTACGCGGAATATCCTTAGGGCGCTCAACAAACGTCCTCTCCTCCGTCTCACGTGGGAGGCGGTTTCTCCCGGAACGGGATAGCTAAACACAACTTACTGTCCAGACTTCGCGGCTAAACCCTCGCTGTTTTGGCACTGCGAAGAACGCCAAATAGAAAACTAGTGTTCGTGTGGGTCGGCTGACTGAAGACGACTCGCTTCTAAAACCTGGACTGAAACGGCATCTCCGTCTCTTGGATGTTCGGAGACGTGTGTGCATCAACCTGAAACCAAAAACACAAACGGAGGACGTATGAAGCTAAGACATGCGATCTTGATTTGGGTGGCGGTCTTCGGAATCGCCA
>DASTVU010000691.1:0-3433 GCA_035758935.1 Pyrinomonadaceae bacterium
CGATCGAAGTTTTCTTTTCCAATCGTCTCGCGCAACATGCGAAAGATCATTGAACCTTTGTAGAAGACGATCGATTGATAAGCTGCGGACTGATCGTCTAGAGCACTCGGTGCACGAGCAATCGATGCTGTTTGTTCAAACGTGAGTGCGCGTTCCTGTTGTTCGCGCTGTGCGGCGTCGAGGCCGCCGGCTGTTAACGTGTTCTCGCGAAATGCAAATGCGCTCCACTCCGCCAGCCCTTGTGAAAGCCACGCATCGTCGAATGACTTCAGACCGACGCTCTGGCCCCACCACTGATAAGCAAGTTCGCGCTCAATCTTCTCTTCCGGAACCGGCCGTGTGGTGTCGAACATCTTGCTCGAGAGGTAAACGATTCCCGGACCTGAATAGGTGTCGAGACTCTCGTCGTCAATTTGCACCACGACCAAACGGTTTCCGAAAAGCGGAGCGCCGTATTTCTTTGTGTAGAACTCAAGCACGCGGCCAGTCAGTTCGGCATATGCTTCAAGCCGTTTTTCACTGCCCGGCATTGCATACAACTGTAGATCGTAATTCGCGTAACGCAGGTTCTTGTTGATATAGAGTCCTGCAGCGAAGTTACCGATCAATACAGGCTGGCGATGAACGAAGCGATAACGAACCGCGCCCTCTTTCGGAGCGGGCTGCGCCACAATTGGATCGTCGCTGGTACCCGCAACCTGCAAGCCCGAAGGAACGATAAATGTGATGTCGGAAGTTGCACGGTCAGCGGCGTAATCGTGAAAAGGAAACCAGCGCGAGGCATACATCAGGTATGAACCTTCAGTACCGACGTAGGCCAGTCGTTTGGTCGCGAGCGGACCGCCTTCCGGCGAAACGAGAGCGCCTTCCCAGCGAACGCGCAGCGTGACAGGTTGATTTGCCGGAACCACCTGGCCCAGGTCAACGCGCACGCTCGGACCCAGCGAGCCGACTCCGACCGCGTCCTGAACGAAGCCGGTTAGTTCCTTACCATCCTTCTCGATGTTGGTGACTTTCAGCGAGCCATTAAGTTCGAAAACGACCGAACGCGTCGCATCCAGGGGCACAAAGGTTACGTCCGCACCCGCCCGGAGTATGTGCTGATCGGGAATAATTTGGGCTTCGATCCGGTAGTGCGTGATGTCATAACGACTGGCGGCTTGCTGAGGCGCCGGCTGCTGCGACTTTACAGAGAGGGCCAGCGTCAGTACGGCAAAAGCCGCCACAACACCGGGGAAAATGAGCTTTATACTTTTCATGGCATTCTGTTGCGACGATTATACAGTCGAGGACTTTGGATGGTAAGAAGCCACGAGCGGTTGGCCACGACATTTCTAAGAAACACCTTGGAGTGCGGCGGCCTGACGCCGCTTTGGCCTTCTACCACAGTCATCGATACCAAAGCGGCGTCAGGCTGCCGCACTCCAAGGTGTCGCCCGCTCTCTTGGCTTGACTCCGCACTAGCCAGCGAATAAAGTCCTGCTACGCGGTAGTTGTAGTCCGAAAACCTTCGACCGAGACATCATCCACATCTAAAAGGAGTTTGATTCAATGAGACGCGTCTCTAAGTTTTTGTCCCCACTCTTTGTCTGCGCGCTGGCAATTGTTTCAGCCCAGGCACAGGGTCCTCGCAACGTGCGAGTCGATTTCAAAGAGACCACTTTAAAGAACGGTCTGCGCGTGATCACCGTTGAAGATCATTCCGCACCCGTAGTGGCCGTTTCCATCACTTACAACGTCGGTTCGCGCAACGAACGCCAGGGTCGCACCGGTTTTGCGCATCTGTTTGAACACATGATGTTCAAAGGCTCCGAGAATGTTGGAACTGGTGAACACTTCATGCTGGTTTTCAACAACGGTGGCAACATGAACGGTACCACCAACGAAGATCGCACCAACTATTTCGAGATTCTGCCGTCCAACCAGATCGATCTCGGTCTGTTCCTCGAAGCCGATCGTATGAAGAGCCTCGCCATCACAAAAGAGAACCTCGACAACCAACGCAACGCAGTTCAGGAAGAACGGCGGCTCGGAGTCGACAACCAGCCGTACGGCAAAAGCGGTGAGCTGCAGCAGGAGTTGCTCTACGACAACTTCGCTTACAAGCACTCAGTAATCGGATCGATGGATGACCTGAATGCAGCGACTGTCGAAGACGTTGCCGCTTTCTTCAAGATGTACTACGCACCAAACAACGCGGTGCTTGTTTTGGTCGGCGACTTCAAGACTGCCGACGCCCTTGCGAAGATTCGTAGCAACTTCGAGAGTATTCCACGTCAGCCCGATCCGCCGACAGTCGACATGACTGAGCCACAACAGAAAGCGGAACGACGAGCGAGTGTTGACGACGTGCTGGCACGCGCGCCACGCGTTGATCTCGCTTTCAAAGGCGTGCCGGGCAACACGGCTGACTTCTATGCGCTTCAGGTGTTGTCAGCTGTGTTGCAGAGCGGACAGAGCTCGCGCCTTTACCAGAAGCTCGTCAAAGAGAAAGAGATGGTTACTGGTGTCGGCGGATTTATGGATGAGAAGCGTGGCGTCGGCGCCCTCTATTCCAACGCTACTCTGCGGCCAGGCGTTAAGACCGAAGACATCGAGACAGCAATCTACGCTGAGATCGATCGTCTGAAGAAAGAACCGATTGCTGACTGGGAACTTCAGAAAGCAAAGAACACCACTCGACGAAATTTGATCAACGGCCTGCAAAGCGCACTCCTGCGTGCGAACACTCTGGGCCAATACACTGTCTATTACAACGAGCCAGCATTGATTAATGCCCGACTCGATAAAGTCGCCGCGGTCACCAAAGATGACGTGCAGCGTGTGGCCAACAAGTATCTGGTCGACACCAACCGCACCGTTGTAATCACAATGCCGAAGGCGAAGGCCAAGCCCGCAACCGGCGCTTCAGGACAGTAAAGGAGGTAAGCAGATGAGACTCATGAAGAACAGAAGTAATGCAGCAGTCGCGCTGATCCTGATAATGCTCGTGTCGTCTCTGGCCCTCGGTCAGGGAACAGTCCAGGGGGTCGCCCCGGCTGGTCAGGGCGGACAAACTACCAAGGGTGCAGTGATCAAAGGCAAGGCGCCCGTTAACAAAGAAGTGCTGAAAGTGAAACTTCCTCGCGCTGAGGAAGCGACACTCAAGAATGGTTTGCAGGTCGTTGTGCTTCCGATGCACAAGGTGCCGACCTTCAACATGCAACTCGTCGTGTTGAGTGGCGGTCTTGCAGACAAGCCTGACTATCGCGGTCTCTCGAATTTCACGGCAACGTTATTGCGCGAAGGCACGGCGAAACGCTCGAGCAAAGACATTGCCGAGCAGGTCGACGCGATTGGCGGCACGCTGACGGCAACCTCCGGACTCTCGTCGTTGACGAGCGTGGTCAGCACGAGTGGCCTGGTTGAGAACATGGACCAGACACTGGACTTG
>DASTVU010000692.1:0-5489 GCA_035758935.1 Pyrinomonadaceae bacterium
GTTGAAGGAGAACGTCTTCGATCCCATCGGTATGAAGAACACCGGTTACGATCATCACGGCACAATCATTCCCAAACGCGCTACCGGTTACAACAAGACACCCGATGGTTACACCAACTCTCCCTATCTCGACATGTCGATCCCTTACGCTGCCGGTTCGCTGTATTCGACAGTCGAAGATCTCTATCTCTGGGACCAGGCGCTCTACACAGACAAAGTGCTGTCAGCGCAGTCGAAAGCGTTGATGTACAAGCCGTTTCTCGACAACTATGCGTACGGTTGGGTCGTGCGCAATGCCTCGTTCAAGCAAAACGACAAAGACGTGCAAATGATCCTGCACGGCGGCGGTATCAACGGTTTCACCACTCTGCTCGTGCGCTTTCCACAAGAGCAAAATCTGATCGTGTTACTGGATAACACCGGCACAGGATTTCTCGATCGGCTGAGCCAATCGATCGCGAAGATTCTCTACAATCAGCCTTACGAACAGCCAAAGATGTCGATCGTGGCTATTCTTGAAAAGACAATCGTCGAAAAGGGAATCGAAGCCGGGATCGCACAATACCGCGATCTAAAAGCGAAGCAAGCCGCGACATACGACTTTGCCGAACCAGAGCTGAATCAACTCGGTTACCAGTTATTGCGCTCCGGCAAAACTAGAGAAGCGATTGAAATCTTCAAGCTCAATGTTGAGGCGTATCCGCAGGCCTTCAACACTTACGATAGTCTCGGCGAAGCCTATGCGGCCGCCAACGAACGCGAACTGGCTAAACAGAACTACAAGAAGTCGGTCGAGCTGAATCCAAACAACACCAGCGCTGTAGCGGCTCTCAAGACACTCGAAAGCCCGGCCGTCACCATCGACCCGAAAGTGTTTGACGCTTATGTGGGTGAGTACGAAGTTGGGCCAAACTTCGTGATGCGCGTCTTCCGCGAGGGAGACAAGTTTATGACGCAAGCAACCGGTCAACCCGCATTTGAAATCTTTCCTGAATCTGAGACGGTCTTCTCTCCCCGCGCTTTCCCGGCGAAGCTGACATTCATTAAAGACACGGACGGTAAAGTCAACGCCCTCCGCATCGACCAGGGCGGACGCGTAACGAATGGTAAGCGGATCAAATAGATCTAGTCCACAGATTACGCAGATTGCACAGAATAGAATCGGCGTAATCTGTGGATGACTTTATTCGTAGCGCAGAGCTATCAACGGGTCCACGCGGGCGGCGCGGCGGGCGGGGAGATAGCAGGCGAAGAAGGCCGCCACTGAGAGTACAGCGGAGATCAGGATAAAGATAAATGGGTCGGTTGCGCTCGTGTTGAATAGCAGACTGTGCATCAATCGAGTTAACGCAATCGCTCCGCCGACGCCAATCACGACGCCCACTGCCGTCAACTTCATTCCACGCCCCACGATGAGTTTGAAAACGTCGCGTGCGCTGGCGCCGAGCGCCATGCGTATACCGATCTCGTGTGTGCGTGTCTGCACCAGGAACGCCATCACGCCGTAGATGCCGATCAGCGCCAACAGCAGCGCACCACCGGCGAACACTGCAAACAGCATTGCGTAGAGTCGCGGTTGCCAGATCGCTTCAGCCACTACTTCCTCCATCGTGGCGACTTCGCTGACCGGCAGATCAGGATCAAGTTGGACCACCTCTCGTCGCACGGCGCCGATAAAGTCCTGTGGGTTTGAAGATGTACGTGCCACAAGGGATAGACCAGTCACCGGAATTTTCTGGTGCGGCATGTAGACGCTGGCATCAGTATCTTCCTGCACGCGCTGATGTCTTATCGCACTGACAACACCGACGATGGTATGCCACGGTTCGTTGTCTTCCGGTGGTCCAAAGCGAACGCGCTTGCCGATAGGACTCTCGTTGGGCCAATACTGTCGCGCGAGTCGCTCGTCGATGATGGTTACATCTGGTGAGTCTTTAGCGTCCGAATCGTTGAAATCGCGACCTGCAAGTAAAGAGATCCCCATCGTGCGAAAGTAGCCAGGGGTGACGACCGTATGTTGAACCGACGGCGCCTGGCCACCTGACAGCACTGGATAACCTTCAACCGTGAGACTGCGGCCCCAGGTACTGCCGTTCAACGGAAGTGTACCCGTGGCGCTCGCTGCCTCGACACCAGGAAGACTACGTACTCGTTCCATTAGCTGCTTAAAAAATTCGGTGCGCTGTTCGTCCTTGACGTATTTCGCGCGCGGCAAAACCAAAGTCGCCGTCAGGACATTCTTTGGATTGAGTCCTATGTTGACGCGTTGCAGACGAAGAAAACTCTGGACCATCAATCCCGCGCCGACGAGTAGCACGAGCGACATCGCAATTTCTGTCACCACGAGCAGACTGCGTGCGCGACTACGAACACCGCCGGCGCCGCGTCCACCTTCTTTCAGATTGTCGTTGAGATCGACGCGTGAGGTTTGCAATGCAGGTAGAGCGCCGAAGATAAAACCTGTGAGGAGGGTGATTGCGAGAGAGAAACCAAGCACTCGGAGATCGATGCTGAAGTTCATCCAGAACGGCAGATCGATCGGAATCGCAGTTAGCAACAGGCGCAGTGCCCAAATTGAAAGAACGAAGCCGAGGGTTCCGCCAATGAGAGCGAGCAACATACTCTCAATGAGAAGTTGTCGCATGATTTGCCAACGACCGGCGCCCAAAGCTGCCCTCAGTGCGAACTCCTTCTGCCGCGCCGTTGCGCGCGCGAGCATGAGATTAGCGACGTTCACACACGCCACCAGCAACACGCAGCCCACAACCCCAAGCAGAATCAACAACGCATCGCGGTAATTACCCGAGAGGTTTTCGTGCAGACTTATTACCTTGACGCCCAGACCTTCATTCGTGACCGGATTCTGTTCTTCAATGCGCCTGGCGATGGTGTTCATTTCCGTTTGCGCCTGCGTTAAAGTCACACCATCTTTTAAACGCGCAATTGCATCGAGACCATGATCGTTGCGTGTGTATATCTTCGTGGTGAAGGCGAGTGGAACCCACAACTCGGATACTTCGGGAAACCTGAAACCGCGTGGCATTACCCCAATCACCGTACGCTGTCGACGACTAACGTCGACCGTCTTTCCGATGATGTTTGAGTCGCCTCCGAAATTTCTTTGCCAGAGATCGTATCCAAGAATCACGACACCATCTTCTTCGGGGCGGTCTTCATTTATCGTGAACGTGCGGCCCAGCAGTGGTGAAACGCGCAAGACTTCAAAGAGTCCGTATGAGACGCGCGAGCCTCGGATCTCGGTCGGCTGACCGCCGAGCGTCATCGCAAACCTGCTCGTGCCATAGTGTGTGGCAACACCTTCGAACACGGTGTTCTGATCGCGCCAATCGAGGAAGTTTGGATACGACACGCTCAGCGACTCGATGCCTTGTTTAGGCGCCGTCTCATCGAGTACAGCAAGACGATCCGATTGCGGGTAGGGGAGTGGTCGCAGCAGAATTCCGTTGGCAAAACTGAAGATCGCGGTGTTCGCGCCGATGCCGAGCGCCAACGTCAGGATGACAACAATCGTGAAGGCGTAACTCTTGAGCAACACTCGAAGACTGTAAGTAACGTCGCGGACGACATTCTCGATGAGCCCGACACCACGAGCACTGCGACACTCTTCTTTTGACTGTTCGAGACGATCGAACGACTTGAGTGCGGCGTAACGTGCTTCTTCCAGGCTCATGCCGCTTTTGACGTTTCGCTCGATGTCGCGTTGCAGATGAAACTGCATCTCTTCATCAAGCTCCTGGTCCATCTCGTTTTTATGAGTCAGAGCGCGCCAGCGACGGAATAAATCAGTTAAATTCATTGGAAGACCTCATGCATCTCGTAAAACCAGAGCGATCGCATCCGAAAACTGCTCCCATTGTTTGCGTTGTGTCTCGAGTTGCTTGCGACCGTTCGTCGTTAAGCCATAAAACTTCGCTTTGCGGTTGTTATCTGACGGCCGCCAGACGGCCGAGATGAGACCGCGCGCTTCGAGACGATGGAGTGCGGGATAAAGTGCACCGGGGGTGACGGTGAGCACCTCAGCGGACAGGAGTTCGATACGCTGCATAATGTCCCAGCCGTTCAGGCTTCCGGATCTCAGCAAGCGCAGGATTAAGAGTTCGAGCGTGCCCTGCTTGAACAGGTCACCTTGTTGCTTGTTCATCAGCTTCCTCTAGTCAGTCGATAGGAAGCCGAAGTTTAGCCAGTCCTCCTATCGCCTGTCAATAGGAGCCACAAAATTAGCCACAAAAAGGCACATAAAACACAAAAGTGAAAGAATGATTTTTTGTGTTTTATGTGCCTTTTTGTGGCTAGACCGTTGCCAGTCCTTCGCGGGCGACATCGGCAGGGATTTCGTGATCGCCATCGAATTCGCGGAAGGTGACGTCGTAGCCTTTACCTTTGAGTTCGCCGGCGATGCGCCGGCCGCAACCGTCGATGGGAAGAATGCGATCGTTCGTGCCGTGTGAGATGAAGATAGGTGGTTTGCCGTGAGCGTCGCCGTTGATTACAAAACCGGGTGAGAACGCGACGATGCTCTTGAAGAAGTCGCCATTGATCAGTCCGAGCGAGAGCGCGTAAGTGGCGCCATCGGAAAAGCCGCCCACTGACACGCGCGCCGGATCGATAGCCGTGGTTTCGAAAACCCGTTCGAGCAGTTGGTCGAGGGCATAAACGTCTTCACCAAAAGCTCGGCTACCGATTGCATCCCACGTGGTCTCGATCGAGTTGGGCGCTAACACGGCAACGCCGGCTTCCTCGTGTGCCGAACCGAGATACCAGAACATGTCGTCTGCTCGTTGCGTCGCGCCGTGCAGCATGATGAGCAGCGGCAGTGGTTTGTCGCTCGCGTTGTTAGGTATTTGAAGGACAGCGTCACGCTCTAGTTTGATCTGTCCGGTGGCAGACGTTTTTACGCCGGCACGTGGACGTGCATTGAGGCGTCCATCGCTCGGCATCACTGCACCACCGAAACGGCGGCATGCGCTGCCCAACGCAAGCGACGCTGTCGTGATTCCCATAAGAGTGTTGAACTCACGTCTACCGAGGATCTTGTTTGAGTTTGTTTTATTCAATCTGTTTCGGTCCAGATTATGCTACCTTGCGGCTGTATGAACAAATGTGCCTTTTGTGCTTCTTTGTGGCTGATTCTGCTGCTTTTCTTCGTGGCTCCGGTTAAAGCAAAACAGTGGCGCGCGTTGCATCTACTCGATTACAACACCGACAGTGAACTCGATGCACTCAGTCAGAATCTGGAGGCATTAGCGAAGCAGGGAGTCAACGTCATCGTTCTCGAAGTTGATTACAACTTCGAATTCAAATCGCACCCGGAACTCCGACGCGGCACAAACCCGATCACGCGCGACGCCGCACGACGATTCGCGGCGCTGTGCAAGAAGTACAAGATTCGTCTGATTCCCGAGTTTCAATCGCTCGGTCACCAATCGTGGAAGGCTGAAACGTTTCCGCTGTTGACGGTCTATCCAAAG
>DASTVU010000693.1:0-6828 GCA_035758935.1 Pyrinomonadaceae bacterium
CCGACCAGCATGGTGCTTCTGGGTACCGGACTACTAGGTATCGCAGGCGCGGTGCGACGTCGAATGAAACGCTAGTCGTTTCTAGCACGCAGCAAATCTACTCTCGATCACGAGAACAACTACGCGGGGGCTAGTGCGGCCGGCCTCCGCGTTGCACTGTCTGCAGGTGTTTAATTAACACTGATGTAACACCAGCGTAACACCGAGAAATTACGATGGCGTCCTCCAGAAATACCCGTCGAAATTTCTTAAGAGTTCCGTTGAAGAATGGCTATTTCCAACGAATTGAGCAGCGACGTTGCTGTCGCACTTTTGGCAGAAAAGAAGTCGCCCCAGGAATTGAACAAGCTTAAGGACATCATCCTTGAGGTCCATACCGCGCTCCAGAAAATGTCCGAGGAGACGCGCACCTTCCGGTTCAGAAAAAAAACACAAGAAGCCACAAAGGTCACTAAGGCTCGTTTTTGATTTTGTGAGCTAGCGGACGAGTGCTCGCTGACCGTATCCAAGATCGGTTTCGGATTTTAAGACATAGCTCCGTATTAACCAGCATTTAATTTCCCGTCCACGCAACCGTAACCTCGCCTGCGTAAGCTCAAGCGAAACAAATTAGAAGTAAGGAGGTAAGAAAGATGAATCAGACTCGAAGAGAACGAGAGCGCACTTTTCTGGTCCAATGTATCTGGTGCGGATCGAAGATTCGTGATGATAAGGAAGAAGAATCGAAAGGTGTCTGCCTGAAGTGTTTCTATCAAATTCTAAGTAACCATCTGCGCGCGCAGAAGCGAACTGTCTACGGAGAATTCGTTAGCGACCGCTAATCTTCCGGTAATTCCTTCGGCGCAATAAACCACTCAAGACTTCCCTCACCCGCTCTGACGTCCTTCCAACTCACATCTCCAAACCCAATTTTTGCCAGAGCGCACGTCGGCATTCTCCGGTGCTCGCCCGTCAAGAACGACAATACTTCCTCGAAACCGGGATTGTGCCCAATCATGATCGCGACCTCTGTATCATCGGGAATCTCCCTCACGATTTGCACTAATTCACCTAAAGAAGCCTCGTAAATCCGTTCGTCAAAACGCGGCTCGATCTGCATGTTCGCACTCGTCAAAACGATCTCCGCAGTCTCGCGTGTTCGTACCGCCGGAGAGCAGATAACCAGTGGATTGTGTAGGTTTTCCGAAGCCATTCGCTCGCCGATGCGTTCCGCAGCTTCGCGTCCACGCTTCTTCAACGGCCGGTCGAAATCACGCAAAGTTGGGTCGTTCCAACTTGATTTGGCATGTCGTAAGAGGTACAAAATTCTCATTGGTCCTGTGATTTATCCGCCTCCGTGCGCAGTTTCAGTTCGATGTAACACAAATAACTTAGGCTCATGCGCCGATGATTTCCTACGGACAACACCAATTTCCCGGCAAACTCTTCGTCGTTGAAGGCACTGACGGCAGCGGCAAATCAACCCAACTCGCATTACTTTACCAGTGGTTGAAAGCCGAAGGTTATCCAGTTTTCTTTTCTGAGTGGAACTCTTCGCCGCTCGTCAAGGATACGACAAAACGAGCAAAGAAGCGTCACTTGTTTACGCCCGCGACCTTCTCTCTGCTTCATGCGACAGACTTTGCCGACCGCACCGAGCGCGATATCGTTCCGCCGCTCAAAGCCGGCGCTATCGTCCTGGCAGATCGTTATATCTATACCGCGTACGCGCGTGACGTGGCACGCGGTTGTGATCGCGCGTGGGTCAGAGAAGTCTACTCGTTTGCAGTAAAACCCACGGTCGCTTTCTTTTTCAGAGCACCACTGGACGTTGCCGTGGATCGAATCGTCTCGGGGCGACCAAACTTGAAGTATTACGAAGCAGGAATGGACCTCGGCTGGTCCGACGAGCCTGAAGAGAGTTTCACCATCTTCCAGGGAAAGATCCTGGAAGAATACGATCGAATGGTTTCTGAATTCGGGTTGACTGTAATCGACGCGACGCGTTCGATTGAAAGGCAGCAACGTGAGATGCGTTTGCTGATCAGCCAACACCTTAAGAAGAGGCGAGGCAAAACTCATTAATCAAAAACACTTTTACGGAACGCCGCTACCCGGCGTCGAACAGGAAGAATACAACGGCAAGTTGATCGTCATCGAAGGCACGGACGGTGTGGGTCGATCTACTCACATCGCACTACTCCGCACGTGGCTCGAGTCGCGCGGGCATGCAGTACTCGATACAGGCATGACGCGATCCATTCTTGCTGGCCGCGGGATCAAGGAGGCGAAGAAGGGCCACACGCTCGGCCGTCTCACGATGCAGCTCTTCTACGCAACCGACTTCATCGACCGGCTTGAAAACGAAATGTTGCCGGCGTTGCGCGCCGGATTCGTCGTCTTGACGGATCGCTACATCTACTCCGCAATGGCTCGCGCCGAATTGCGTGGCATCGACACAGCCTGGATCCGTTCGATCTACAGTATGGCGCTCGTGCCTGACGCAGTCTTTTATCTACGCCCTTCGTCTCCGCAACTGCTCGTCGAACGCGTACTCAGTTCCGGTCGTGGTTTTGACTACTGGGAATCAGGCATGGACCTTCATCTCGGTGAGGACTTTTACGACAGCTTTATCGAGTATCAAAAGAGGATGCTGAAGGTTTTTGATCGTATGAGTACTGAGTATGGATTTCACGTACTCAATGCGTCGCGCACTGTACGCAGTGTCGCTTCAGACCTGCGTCGTGCTGTCACCAAACTGATTGACGAGCCGGCCACGCCAACTGAAGACAACGTCAGTCAATTGCAAGTGGTAAGAGACAAACCAACGCCGGCAAAATCCACGGTGAAGACGTTGGACCTCAACAAAGAAGCCTCTTAGCGGTGTGCGGTACGACCAGCCAGAAGATCCAGTGCATGAGCAAGCACGGGGGAAATGACGGCAAAACTTTCCTTTACCGCTTTGGGTGAGCCGGGAAGATTGATGATTAGTGTTCCTGAGCGAACCCCGCAGATTCCTCGCGAAAGCATTGCCATCGGAGTTGCTTTGAGTGACTCGGCTCGGATGGCTTCTGCGATGCCCGGCGCCTCACGTTCGATTACAGATTGAGTTGCTTCCGGAGTGTTGTCGCGTGGGCCGAGGCCCGTGCCGCCCGTCGTGATGATCAAGTTCACATCATCGCGGTCAGCGAACTGTCGAAGCGATTGAATTAATGGTTCGAGCTCGTCTGAGAGGATCGTAGTTTCGACGATATTAGCGCCGATGCCGGAGAGTAGTCGGACCAGAGTTTTACCGGAGGTGTCTTCACGCTCCCCGCGCGAGCAAGCGTCGCTCACAGTTATCACAACAGCGTGAATTCCGGACATATGCTTTACAAAAAGTTAACCGAAGGACGGGGCGCCTCCTTGGAGTGCGCCAACTTGTTGGCGCTTTAGTATGTTTACCAAAGCGGTGACAAGTCACCGCACTCCAAGAAGGCGCCGGTGTTCCTTGAGCCAGCAACGATCCATCACCACCATCAGCCCCGCATCGAGCGCGCGTTGCGCCGCAGCCTTATCAATCACACCTTCCTGCAACCACACGGCCTTCGCTCCAACCGCAATCGCCTGATCGACAGCCTTGCCCGCCTCATCAGACCGTCGAAAGACGTCAACCAACTCGATTTTCTCGGGCACTGCAGACAGATCCGGATAAGCTTTCTCTCCAAAGACAGACGTCTCATTCGGATTCACGGCAATCACTTTATACCCGTTCCGCCTCATGTATGCCGAGACGCTGTTCGACGGGCGAAACGGATCAGACGAAAGCCCCACAACCGCTATCGTGCGGCATTCATCAAGTATGCGTTGAATTGTTTCCCGTGAATTAATAGACATTGCCAATTTCCAATTGCCGATTTTCGATTGTATCAATTGGCAATTGGCAATTGGCAATCGGCAATGAAGCTTTTAGCGTGAAGTTCTTGCAGCGAATGCACGTTCGGAGCCTCCTCAGCACTGAACGCAGCGATCGCTTCGACAAGCGCCTGTGCACCAGTCATCGTAGTCACACACGGCACGCTGTACTGCAACGCTGCCCGACGAATCGCCTGTTCATCATAGTGCGACGCGCGGCCAAGGGGCGTATTGATCGCGAGGGATATCTCACCACTCTTGATCTGGTCCACGATATTGGGACGACCTTCGTTAACCTTGAACACAGTCTCGACGTTCATGCCAACTTCGATCAACCGCGCCGCCGTTCCGAGCGTAGCCACAATGCCGAACCCGAGCCGCGACAACTTGCGCGCCAGCAAAACCGCTGCGCCTTTATCGGCATCATTAACACTCAGAAACGCTTTGCCGGTCGACGGCAAACTCAATCCGGCGCCCAACATCGCTTTGCCGTAAGCCTCGCCGAACGTATCGCCGATTCCCATCACCTCGCCGGTAGAATGCATCTCCGGGCTCAAAATCGGATCGACTCCGGGAAACTTCGCGAATGGAAATACCGGCGACTTGATAAAGAATCGTTTCACGGTCAGTTCTTCAGGCAAGCCAAAATCCGCGAGCTTTTGTCCGGCCATTACAAGCGCTGCAATGCGCGCGATCGGGACGCCAGTAGCTTTTGAGACAAACGGAACAGTTCGCGACGCGCGTGGATTTACTTCGAGCACATACACACGATGATCCTTGATCGCGAACTGGATATTCATGAGTCCGCTGACTGATAAAGCTTTGGCCAGCTTGCGCGCGTAGTGTCGCATCGTTTCGAGATGCTCAGGATCGATGCGCACCGGCGGCAACACACA
Source organism: Pyrinomonadaceae bacterium (assembly GCA_035758935.1). GTDB lineage: Bacteria > Acidobacteriota > Blastocatellia > Pyrinomonadales > Pyrinomonadaceae > PSRF01. The sequence goes on from DASTVU010000693.1 coordinate 4,770, forward strand.
TGACGAGTCGCCGGAGTGAATGCCCGCTTCTTCGATGTGTTCCTGAATGCCTGCAATCACACACGCGGTGTCGTCAGCAAGCGCATCGACATCAAACTCCGCGGCCTGTTCCAAAAACTTATCAATCAACACGGGTCGATCGGGAGTGAAGCCAACAGCGTTGCGCACGTAAGTTTCGAGTGTTTCCTGATCGTAGACAATCGCCATCGCGCGCCCGCCAAGAACGTAACTCGGACGCACTAGAACAGGATAACCAATGCGCTGCGCAATTTCTCGCGCTTCTTCGACCGATGCGGCCATACCGTTGTCCGGTTGCGGTATGCCGAGCTCGTTGAGCAACGCGCCAAAGCGTTTGCGATCTTCTGCAAGGTCGATCGAGTTGGGCGAAGTTCCGATAACTTTGACACCCGCTCGATGCAGTCTGTTCGCGAGATTGAGGGGAGTTTGTCCGCCAAACTGAACGATAACGCCTTCGGGCTGTTCGATGTCGACGATGTTCATCACGTCTTCGAATGTAAGCGGCTCGAAGTACAGTCGATCTGAAGTGTCGTAATCAGTCGAGACAGTTTCCGGATTACAGTTGACCATGATGGTTTCGAATCCGGCCTCATGAAGTGCGAACGACGCGTGGCAGCAGCAGTAGTCGAATTCGATTCCCTGCCCGATCCGGTTCGGACCTGAACCAAGAATCATGATCTTGCGTCGATCGGTCGGCGCGGCTTCGTTTTCAGTTTCGTAAGTTGAGTAGAGATATGGCGTGTGCGATTCAAACTCGGCGCCGCATGTGTCGACGCGTTTGTAAACAGGCACGATTCCCAGACTCTTGCGATAAGCACGAACCTCATCTTCAGAACGTTCAGTCAGATAAGCGAGACGGCGATCCGATAGGGCGACTTCCTTGAAAGCTCGCAGTTCCTCGGCGGAAATGTCTTCGAGTTTCGTGCCCTCAATCTCGCGTTGAATGTCCATCACCTGCTGGAGTTGATCGAGAAACCAGGGATCGATACGCGATAGACGATAGATCTCGGAGATAGGCCAATCGTGCTGAAGTGCGTAAGTGATGTAAGAGAATCGTTGTGAATTCGGACGCGCTAACTTGCGTTGCAGCTCGTCGTCGGAGATGTCTTCGAGACGCAGAGGTTTTACGGCTTCAAGTGAACGAAGTCCTTTGAACAGCGCCTCTTTGAAGGTTCGGCCAATCGCCATTACCTCACCCACAGACTTCATCTGCGTTCCCAAAACATCTTCGGCTTCACGAAACTTCTCAAAGTCCCACTTGGGAATCTTTGCCACGACGTAATCAATCGTCGGTTCAAATGAAGCAGGTGTCTTGCGGGTTATGTCGTTTGGAATTTCATCGAGCGTGTAACCAACGGCGAGTTTTGCAGCGATCTTGGCAATCGGGAAACCGGTGGCTTTTGAAGCGAGAGCAGAAGAACGCGACACACGCGGATTCATTTCGATGATGCGGATGTCACCGTTCTCAGGATTCACGCCAAACTGAATATTCGATCCGCCGGTCTCAACCCCGACTTTTCGGATCACGCGGATCGCCATGTCGCGCAAGAGTTGGTACTCGCGATCCGTCAGTGTTTGCGCGGGCGCTACAGTGATCGAATCCCCTGTGTGAACACCCATCGGATCGAAGTTTTCAATCGAACAGATGATCACGACGTTGTCAGCCAGGTCGCGCATCACTTCGAGCTCAAACTCTTTCCAACCGAGTATCGACTCTTCAATCAACACTTCGTGAATCGGCGAGGCAGCGAGTCCACCGCGAATAATCTCTTCAAACTCTTCCGGATTGTAGGCAATACCGCCGCCTGTTCCGCCAAGCGTGAATGACGGCCGTATGATCGCTGGATAACCCGTCTGCGCGACGATAACTTTTGCTTCATCCCAGGATTTTGCAAAACCACCACGAGGCATCTCGAGACCGGCTTCGTCCATCGCCTGTTTGAAGAGCAAACGATTCTCAGCCACTTTGATGGCGTCGCGTTTCGCGCCGATCATCTCGACGTTGTATTCCTGCAGCACACCTGCATCCTCGAGCGCGATC
>DASTVU010000694.1:0-5504 GCA_035758935.1 Pyrinomonadaceae bacterium
AACACGGCCGAATTCAACAACAACGGAATTGGAGAAGCTTGCTTCGATTTCAAACGACTGGGTGTTCGCGTACCGATGGTGATGGTATCGGCGCACATTGCCGCGAATACAATCGTCAACACGGAAATGCATCACTGCTCCTTCCTGCAGACAATGCAACAGAAATGGGGCCTGACATCACTCGGGCCACGTCAGGACACCGCGCCGCCTTTTACTGAAGTGTTCACTGCCACAAAACGTGATCACGGCACGTGGCCTGACTGGAAAATTTATCCAGGGCCGTCATCGAGGCTCGACGAAACCCTCATGGGAACAGTCGATCTTGGCAGTGCTCCGCTAAATGATTTGCAGCAATCGATTCTCGACGCGATTAAGAAGTTTTATGCGGACGATCCGGTGCTGAGTATCATGCCGCTCAACACAGCAAGAGACGCGAAGAAGTTCCTCGAAGAAGCCGAGAAGCTTCGGCATCGCAGGCCGAGCATCTGAAAGCGTACTCACACAAAAAAAGAAACATTCTGCAACCCTGCTGAACTCGCAGCGTCATAACCTCTATATCCTGAGAACTAATTAAGGAGTAATCATATGACGCAGACGAAAAAAGCTAAGGAAAAAACAATGCGCGCGATCGCGCTTGATCGCTTTGGCGGTCCGGAAACACTGAAGGTGCAGACGATACCGACCCCGGAACCGGGTGCGGACGAGATACTGATTCACGTTGAATGCGCTGGTGTGGGTGCATGGGATCCATTCGAACGCGAAGGCGGGTTCGTGGAAGTGCTGGGCCAGAAACCGAAGTTTCCATATGTGTTGGGAACCGACGGAGCAGGGACAGTCGCTGCTGTCGGCGAAAACGTGAAGGAGCTTAAGGAAGGCGACCGCGTGTACGCCGCAGAACTGGGGAACCCGAAAGGTGGTTTCTACGCCGAGTATGCGGTTGTTAAGGCAGAGAATGCCTCGCTCATCCCCGCCGATCTCAAGATGGACCAGGCAGCAGTGTTGGCAAGTGATGGCTTCACTGCACTGAAGGGACTTGAAGATGTACTCGATCTGCAACCAGACGAGTCGGTAATGATCTTCGGCGCCAGCGGTGGTATCGGACACCTTGCGGTCCAACTCGCAAAGCGATTGGGAGCTCGCGTGTTTGCGGTGGCTTCAGGCGAAGACGGAGTGGACTTTGTCAAACGTCTCGGAGCGGATGCGGCAGTCGACGGTCATAGCGACAAAGTGTTGGATGTGGCTCGCGAATTTGCACCCGATGGGATCGACACCGCGCTTGTTACCGCCGGCGGTGATGCGACTGATCGAGCGCTTGCCGCGATCCGACCGGATGGCCGGGTTGCTCATCCAAACGGCGTGATGCCGGTGCCGAAGGTGACGAAGGGAGTAAGCATCGAGGCATACGATGGCGAAGGTGGCCGCGAGGCAATGGAGAGATTGAATGAACTAATCGAGGCTGGCCCATTCGAAGTGCACGTCCACCGCACTTTTCCACTTGAGCAAGCCGCTCAAGCACAAGCAGCACTCGAAGAACACCACCTCGGAAAAATCGCACTACGGGTTGGTTAAAAATACATCCACAGATTACACAGATTTATCTGTGTAATCTGTGGACCGGCTTTTCATTCGCGCCTGCCATTTGCTTCGCGGTATATCCAGCGCCTCAAACTGCTCGCTGGCATCTCTTAACGACTCACCTCCAGCCTGTCGCGTCTTGAGGTATAGCAGCGACGCCATGATCGCTGTCAGTGGCGTGACTAATACATTCAACAACTGCGCGAAAACAGAGCCGGCCGACATCGAGAAGTTGAAGCCAAACTCTTTTGGAGAGAAGTCATCGTTAAGCTGGAACGTTAAATCTGTCGTCACCGCTGCCTTCCCGATCACTATCGGCAACGCAAACTGAATCATCGTTATCACGAGCACGGTTCCCAACGCTCTCCGACTCAACGTTCGACTGCGTTGCAGCGTGCCGCGCACTCCGTGCTGTTCCATGATCACTACCGGCCCGTAAAGGCCGTAAACAGTCGCAGCGATCAATCCTGGTATCACTAACAGTACTGATCCGAGGAGTATTAACGTCATGACGAGCAGTGACGTCAAAGCCAGGATGCGCCAGCGTCGTTTCAATGCGGTCAGGACCGATTTTATTCTTACTGACCGTAGCGGCGCGATCATTAACTGGACCACTACGAGCACGATCGCTGCCGAGACAAAGAAATATGCAAACAATAGTGAGACCACCATCGCGAGAAAAGCCACCACGGCGAGGGTCATAATTTGAGTCGTCGACATTTGCTGCGGATCGATGAACGCATCTGAAAAACGGTTTATGACTGCGAGCAATGTGAACGGCGCGTATCCCAAAAGAGCGATTTTGAAAAACGTCGGAAAGTGTTCGCTGTAGAGAGCGAATGCCTGTCGCAAAAGGTGAGTCGGTCCTTCCCAACTGGCTCGCAGTGCCGAGGCAAAGCCGGTCGCGCTCCGTGGCCGCTCAGCAGGATCTTTGGCGAGTGACGACATCACTATGCGCGCCATCTTTCGCGGCACCTTACGATTTTTTTCGCGCACGTGCGGAGCCGCGGCAGTTTTGTGAAGTTCGATTACTTCCTGCGGCGAACCTTTGAAAGGCGTTTCACCAGTGAGCAAACGGTAAGCAACGACGCCGAGGCTGTAGATGTCGGAGCGCGTATCAAGCTGTTCGCCACGACATTGTTCCGGCGACATATAAAAAGGAGTGCCCATCACAGAACCAACTGCGGTCAGGTTCTCACTCTGCGTTGGTAACGACTTAATGAGTGTGGCTGAATCTTCACTTGTTGGACGTAACAGGGTTTCGGTTTCAGTTGCTTGTGAGTGTGGGATGAACGGCGTTGGAGGAGCAGCTGGCGCGGTGTGATCCGTTTCTCGTAGTTTGACTAATCCGAAGTCAAGCACCTTAACGGTGTAGCCGCCACGACCGTTTGGCTCGAGCCAGATATTGTCCGGTTTGAGATCGCGGTGGATGATGCCCGCCTGATGTGCTGTTTCGACGGCAGAGCAAACCTGTTCCAGAATATCGATGACCCACGGGATCGGAAGTCTGCCTTCCTCGGAGACGATTTCGGCGAGCGAGCAGCCATCGAGATACTCCATCACGAGGTAGGCAACTGGCCCATTCGCAGTTTGAGCGAGACCGAAATCCGTAACGTCAACGACGTTTGGGTGTCGCAAGCGTCCGGCGGCTTCTGCTTCGCGGCGAAACCGCGCCACAAACTGATCGTAAGCTGATAGTTGTGGATGGATTACTTTGACAGCTACGGTGCGCTTTGTGCCGAGGTGCGTGGCGCGATAGACGGAGCCCATTCCGCCTTGTCCGAGGAGTTGTTCGATCTGGTACTTGTTATCGAGAACGTCCACGTAGGGTGAAGCAGGAGGATTGAATTATTTCAACCGGTGCCAATACTCATTAAATAGCAACGGTTCATGAGTGGCGACGTATTCCTTTGCTTGTTTCCCAGTGCTGATTGTTCGGACGAAGTCTAAATTCTCCAGCGTCCATGTGCTATGAGACGAAGTAATGCGCCTGTAGTACGAACCATATTCGCTCGATTCGTCCACGAACAACGGATGAATTGATCCGTCAGCTCGCCGGCACCACTGGGAGTACTTTATTGTTATTGGCCATGCGTCAGGAACTCCCGCCTTATTCGTGCAAAGAAGTCTGTTATTCACCAGATATATAATCGCGCCATCGCCGCTCAATCCGGCGGCTTCATAAAGGCGATGCCATTCTTCATCTCGTGACGACGCCGGCGAGAAAGCACTTTCGGGTGACCCTGCGAAGATCCTCGACCTTATTGTGCTGGCGACAACGCCTAAGAAAAACGCGAGTAGGGCTACCCCAATTCTGACTGAAATCCGTGTCATGGCAACTCCACTGAACATCCCGAACACGCAAACGCTGCGCTTCATCGGCTCGCTCACGAAACTTAACAGAGAAGCCCGCGCATGGCCAGTCTGAAATCAGGTACTGACTCTTCAAAAATTTGGTCCGATCTCCATGATTTTGTTCCTGCCTTCGGGCTGTAAGAATTAAGAGAACCTCGAAGTATCCCAAAACGTTTTGATTGCATCATAGGTGTCGTTCGTAGATTTTGATACCTCGCAAGAAACTCAGTTCAAACCTAAAAGGAGATCTACTCAATGAAAGACAAGACAGAATTATGCACTCCCGAAGGCTCCGAGCAGAGCCGGCCGTTCTTCGCGCGTTTCCTCGAAGGCCAGGACACCTCAAAGGACTCCTTCATGACGCTCAAATATCCGTCCGACCGTGACGAAATCGATCAACGAATTGAGTACATGTCGGGCAATAACGGTTCACAGCAATAAATAACCGTTTGGACGATCGCGGCCCATGTTGAAAGCAAACGTGGGCCGCACTCTTGAATCACTCACCTCGGACGCATGCCTCAAATACCCCGCGATGCCGTTCTACTGCTGACGCACAGCGGCGACTTCTACACCATCGATCTTGTTTCACAGGCGCTCGCACGACGGGGCGTTCGTCCCATTCGCTTCAACACGGATCTTTTTCCGTCGTCCGTTAAGCTCTCGGCGCATCTCTTTACCGAAACCGGAGAGCAGATTTCACCCGCAGAGGTGCGCGCTGTCTGGGCGCGAAAGATCTGGTTGCCGCGCATGGCTGAGGATCTTGATGAGCGCTATCGCTTGATGTGCGTCGAAGAGTCGGTTGCCGCGCTTGAAGGTTTTTTCGATGCACTACACGGAGCGCGTTGGGTTAACGACCTTCAGTGCCAACGCGCCGCTGAGAATAAGCAGCGACAACTCCGGCTGGCCAAGCGCGCCGGACTGCGCGTGCCGCGCACTCTCGTTACGAATGACCCCGCAGCTGCTCGACAGTTCTTTGCAGAGACTGACGGACAAACGGTAGCGAAGCTGCTGCGTCCGATCACCGTCAGCATGGATGCGGCAAAGCCATTTGTGTACACGAATCGCGTCCGCGAAGAGGATTTAGTTGGCGCTGAGGCGCTTCGGCATAGTCCGATGGTGTTTCAAGAGTTGATTCCGAAAGCGTTGGAACTGCGTGTTGCGTGGGTTGATGGTAAAGCGTTCGCGGGTGCGCTTGATGTGAGTGGCACGTCGCGCGGGCAGACGGACTGGCGACGTGCCGCACCTGAGGAGTGTAGTTGGCAGCAGGCGCAATTGCCTGGCGAAGTTGAAAGTGGTTTGCAAGCATTGATGTCGGAGCTCGGTCTTGTATTCGGCGCTGTAGATTTAATCTGCACGCCTTCGGGCGAGTACGTCTTCCTCGAAGTCAACCCTGGCGGCGAATGGGGCATGCTCGAACGCGACCTCAGCCTCCCCATCTCGGAATCCATCGCCGAAGCGTTGCTCGATGACAAAGCTACTCGGAACGTACTGTAGGGGCGGCCCTCCGTGGCCGCCCTCGGTTTAAATCACATCCGATTCGAAACACGCTATTTTAAACCGAGGGCGGCCAC
>DASTVU010000695.1:0-13449 GCA_035758935.1 Pyrinomonadaceae bacterium
TGCGCTTGTCGTCGTTCTCGGCGCCGATATCAAAGAGAAGTTTTTCCCGAACCAGGACGCGATTGGTAAGACACTCAAAGTTCGGGGTCTGCCGATGCGAGTCATCGGTGTTGAGGAAAAGCGCGGCTCTTTCTTTGGCGATTCGTTTGACCGGCACATTTACATCCCGGTAACCACGCACATGCAGATCTTCGGGCGTAACGGGCTCCAGATTCACGGCTCGAGCCGCACGCGCGAAAATTTTCAGGGGGCCATCGAAGACGCACGCGTCGCGATGCGTATCAAACACCGGCTCAACGGAAACGAAGAGGATGATTTCGGCCTCGTGAACGTTGAGGAGCTTAACAACCAGATTGACGAGTTCACCGGTACCATCGCAAAGGTTGTTATTCCGATCACTCTCATTACGCTGGTTGTCGGCGGCATCGTGGTGATGAACATCATGCTCGTGAGCGTCACGGAAAGAACCTTTGAGGTTGGACTCCGAAAAGCAGTCGGCGCCACGCGACGGCAGATCTTGATGCAGTTCTTGATTGAGTCGGGAATCCTTTGTGCGCTGGGCGGCGTAATGGGATTGTTAATCGCCTGGGGTATTACGACCGCGATTACCGTGCTTGCATCGATCACAATGACGATCACGGTCGGTTACATCATCCTGGCGTTAGGAGTCTCGACGATTGTTGGAATGATCGCAGGTATTTATCCGGCGTTCAAAGCTGCGCGGCTGGATCCGATTATGGCTTTGACGAAGGCGTGATTAACAAGTGGGATCCTTGAATCTTCTCTGTGCAACCTCTGTGTTCTCTGTGTCTCTGTGGTTAAAGATTTCGCTGGGGGACAGCTACCACAGAGACACAGAGAACACAGAGGTTGCACAGAGAAATCAGTGAGTTAGTTAATGAAGTTACCACTGCCAAAAGGTATGTTGCGCGAGACGCTGAAGATGGCGCTCGACAGCGTTCGCGGTCACAAGTTCCGCAGTTTTCTCACTGTGCTCGGAATCGTGATCGGCGTGATGACCGCGATCTCTATCGCTTCCCTCTTGACCGGTATGCGCCAGAGTATCGTGGCGATTATCGAGGAATATGGAACGAACAATATCTATGCGTTCCATCTTTCAACTGGTCCACGCACGAGTGAAGATCGCTCCGAACGTCTTCGGAAACCGCTGACAGTTGCCGACGCAGAAACAATCAAAGCACAAGCTCCGGCCGTGGACGACGTTGCCCACGTCGCTCCAAACGTCGGTTATGGCGGCGGACCGTTCGACGATAACGTCACTTACCAGGGGCGCAACTATCGTTGGGGAAATACGTCAGGAGTATCGGCAAACTACGCTGATATCACTAACATCGTTATCAAAGAAGGACGCTTCATCACCGAATCCGACGATCAGCAGCGAGCGAACGTGATGGTGATCGGTGTCAACGCTGCGGAAGCGCTCTTCCCGGGCTATAACAACATCGCCGGCGCTCAGGTACGAATGGGAGGTTACAATTTCGAGGTAATCGGCGTGCTCGAGAAGCGTAAGGCTGGATTCTTCGGAGAGAACGAAGAAGACAATGCTGTTATCATTCCGTTTCGTACCGCACAAAAGATAGCGCCGGCCAAAGGTTATTTGTTAATGATCATCCGCGGCAAGACTGGCCAGGTTCAGGAAGCACTCACGCAATCGGAAGAAATCCTGCGCCGTCGTCGTCATGTGAAATTTGGCGATCCAAATAACTTCGACATCAAAACCGCTGACAAGTTTATCGAACAGTTTGACAGTATCACCGCGATGGTCGGATTGATCGCGATTGCGATCTCGAGTTTGGGTTTACTGGTTGGCGGTATTGGCGTGATGAATATCATGCTCGTCAGTGTCACCGAGCGCACGAAAGAGATTGGTGTGCGCAAGGCAATTGGCGCGAGGCGTCGCGACATTGTGCGACAGTTCCTCTTCGAAGCGATGATGCTGACTTTTCTTGGTGGCACCCTCGGCGTGGTCCTGGCAATCGGCATCAGTCAGTTACTCATTTTCCTGTTTCCAAGCATGCCTGCATCGATTCCTACCTGGGCCGTCGTTACGGGTCTCACGGTGTCGATCGGTGTTGGGTTAATCTTCGGCGTCTGGCCCGCCCGCAAAGCCTCCAAACTCGATCCGATCGAGTGTCTCCGATATGAATAATCCACAGATTACACAGATTTGATGTTAATCTGCGTAATCTGTGGATAGAGACTTTGTCAAAGAATTCCTAACCTACCTGCAAGTCGAGAAAGGTCTCGCGCGTCTTTCTCTCGAGAGTTATCGACGCGATCTCGACCGACTTCAAACCTGGGCCAACAAATGCGGAAAACATATTACTGACCTCTCACGCGCAGACTTGCGCAAATGGATCGCGAGTCTTTCACGTGAAGGCCTGGCGCCGACGTCGATTGCGCGCGCCGTCAGTGCAACGCGAGGTTTCTTCAAGTTTTTAATGCTCGATGGTCACATCAAGTCGCACCCGGCTGAAGACCTCGATACACCACAGCGGTTCAGTTACCTGCCGAAGTTTCTCACGGAAGACGAAATCAATCGTTTGCTTGCCGCGCCCGATGTCTCGACTGAAGAAGGAATACGCGATCGTGCAGTGCTCGAAATCATGTACGCCACGGGTCTGCGTGTCTCGGAGCTCGTCGGCTTGAAACACGTAGACCTTGATCTGCTGGCAGGTCTCGTTGTGTGTCATGGTAAAGGAAACAAAGAGCGACGTGTGCCGCTTGGCAAGAGCGCTATTCACTGGTTGCAACAGTACGCTGCTGTGAAGGCAGGTTACGGGAAACCGAGTACGCCAAATGTTTTCCTCCATCGCGGGCGTCCATTCACACGACAGATTGCATGGTCCATGATCAAGCGCCATGCAGAAAAGATTGGAATTAAAAATGTTTCGCCGCACACGTTGCGACACAGCTTTGCGACTCACCTACTACAACACGGAGCCGATTCGCGATCCGTTCAGGCACTACTCGGCCATAGTGATATTTCAACGACGCAGATCTATACGCACATAACCGATGTGCATTTACGATCTGCGTATGACCGTCATCATCCGCGAGCTCGGATCAAGTCATAGACGATGTTCAGGATTACTGAGCCTAGTGAGCAGGATGCCGTTGAGTTCGTAAACAATCAACGCAATTTGCCTTTCACATATTCTGAAGTAGGCGCGACAAATGGAACGCCCCCCGCAGATTACAACGTCGATCACAATCGCATTCAAATAGGTACAGGCGAAGCGGTCTTCAAGACTGGCGTTGAAGCGTTAAAAAACTGGCGCCATTTTGATCTTGGTTGGGTGACGATTGTGCCGCGTGGCGTCCCGGTCGAAGTTGGAGCTACGGTCGCGGTTAAGGCAAGAGCTTTTGGAACGTGGTCCTTGAATGCCTCTCGCGTGGTTTACACGATTGATGAGACTACGCGCTTCGGATTTGCGTACGGAACGCTTCCGGATCACGTCGAGCGCGGTGAGGAGCGTTTCCTGATCGAATGGCTGCCGGACGATTCAGTCTGGTACGACATCTCTGCATTTTCTCGCCCAAAACACCCGCTCGTCAGACTTAGTGCTCCGTTAGCTCGAATGCTTCAGAAACAATTCGCCCGCGATTCGTTAAATCTAATCCGTAAAATCTGCGGCTAAAACTTCCGTTGCCGTCCGACACGGCGGTGAGTCCTTCCCGAGTTTACGAAAGATCAGGTCCACACACTCTTCTGCCAGGCTGCGATACGTAGTGAGTTTTCCGCCAACGATTGAGAGCAGGTTCGGAAGCCGAGGGTGTTCGCGTATGAAGTGCTTCCGCGTAATACTCTCTTCATCTTTGTCGCCCGTGGCGGGCAGCGGTCGCACGCCGGAATAGGTGTAGAGAATGCTGTCACGCGTGAGACCTGCGTTTGGCAAAGCAAGATTAGTCTCGGCGAGCAAATAGTCGATTTCCCATTGTTCGCACCGGACCTCATCCGGGTTACCTTCAAAGCGAACGTCCGTCGTTCCAATCAGATAAAGCTTGTTCCAGGGAATGATAAAAATCGGACGCCCGTCGCTGCGTGCCTCCAGGTAGATCGCATTTGAAGGCGCGGTTGGAAACGGAGGCACGACGAGGTGACTGCCTTTTGTTCCCCCAATCAACTTCGGACTTTCGACGGGCACTTGCTCGAGTACCAGGTCGATCCATGGTCCGGCAGCGTTGACGACGACACTCGCCCCGGCAAAATGTTGTTGATTATCTTTAGTAATGAATTCGACGCCGGAAACCTTCTCGTCTTCGACTACAAAACTCGTCACACGCGTATGTGTAAGAACCTCGGCGCAGAATTCGCGCGCCGACCGCACATTAGCTACGACTAGACGCTCGGGAAACTCGACCTGCGCGTCGTAATAAAGTGCCGAGCCCACTAAGCCTTCCGGATTTAGCCCCGGCCACCGTTCTAGTGTTTGCGCCCGCGATAGCATTCGATGGCCCGGCAACGACTTACCCCACGAAAGCAGATCGTAGAGGATCATCCCGGCGCGAATCGTTAACCGCCCGCGTTTGCCTTGTTTGTAAATCGGAATCGCAATCGCCAGGGGCCGGACAAAATGTGGGGCAATCTTCAATAAAGTTTCGCGTTCGCGTAATGACTCCCGCACCAGGCCAAACTCGAAGTGTTCGAGATAGCGCAGACCACCGTGAATGAGGCGCGTTGAGGCGCTGGTCGTACCACCGCCAGGGTCGCCTTTATCGATCAACAAAACTTTCAACCCGCGCATCGACGCGTCGCGAGCGATCCCGGCGCCATTAATTCCGGCGCCGATTATCACCACATCATAAGGAGACCCTCGCACCATATCGTGTCAGCCGTGCACTGTCTCAGGCAACGTCATCCTATCAGCTCCTGGTAATGGACCACGCACTTATCCCGCTAAGAAAAATTGAGTTCTCTCAATCGCTGAACACTCGTTGCGTTAACCCTCAAAGCCGTTTGAGAAACCTCAAATCCTTCAATGCCCCCTTTAAAGGACGCGCGCGGGCATGCACTTTGCCGCGCGTTTTCGCAGCGCCGCACTTCAGTCCAAGAAGGAGCATAACAATGCCAGTCTCCCGACTAAAAACCAGCCTTGTTCTTTGGGCTCTCCTACTCACTTTCTTCTCCATAACAATCACCGCTCGCGCTGACGACGAAGATGATGCCGAAGACGACTACGACGTAAAAGCGCGCGTCGTCCGGATCAGCCTGATAGGCGGCGAAGTTAATCTGAAACGCAACGGCAACCAGGATTGGGAATCACTCCGGCTGAATTATCCGCTGGTCGAGGGCGACACCGTCGCCACAGACAAGGACAGCCGTCTTGAGATTCAGATCGATGCGCGAAACTTTGTCCGGCTCGCCGCGAACTCAACTCTTCGCATTATCACTTTGCGTGACGAAGGAATCGCGCTCAGTGTCGTTGAAGGTACAGCTACGGTTCGCCTCGCAAAATTTGATCGTAAACGCGAATACTTCGAATTCGACGCGCCCCGCACCACGATGGCCGCGGAAAAAGAGGGTTCATACCGGATCGACGTACCCGGCGACGGGCGAGTCCGTTTGACCGTGCGCGATGGCGGCAGCGCTCGAATATATTCCGACACGTCCGGGTTTGCCTTGCGCGATGGGCGCACGGCCGAGCTCGTTGTCGCCGGCGAGAACATGGGCGACTGGGAATTCTCTGCTGCTGCGTCACGCGATGGAATCGACGATTGGGTGAGCGAGCGTGAGAAAGATCTTGCACAGCGACTCAAGTACGACGTCAAGTATTACGACGAATACGTCTGGGGTGCAGAGGATCTCGACGCTTATGGCGATTGGTCCCACACAGACGATTATGGCTGGATCTGGCGGCCGCATCCGACAACGGTCAGCACGTTTAGCGACTGGGCGCCGTATCGTTATGGCCATTGGTCCTGGTGTCCGCCGTACGGCTGGACGTGGATTGGATATGAACCGTGGGGATGGGCGCCTTATCACTACGGTCGTTGGGTTTATCACAACGGCTACTGGGCCTGGAGTCCACGAAGCCAGTTCTACAAGAAGCGCAGTTGGTGGCGTCCGGCGCTCGTCGCGTTCGTATTCGACTTTTCATTTGGCAACGACGTTTGCTGGTACCCGCTGTCGTATTACCAGAGAGATCCACATTCGCGCCGGTACCGTCACGATCGCGATCGCCGTGACCGTGATGGTCGTGATAATCGCCATGATCGTCCGGGATACGGAGGAGGTGGACGACGAGATCGTCGCGACGATGGTCCATGGCGTGGGGTGACACGGATCCCGCGCGGAGATTTTGGTAATCCTGATCGTCGTGGGCGCGGCGTTGACGAAACCGCTGGGCGTCGCGTGATCGATCGCGAGCCGGAGGTCGCGGCTATTCCGGGTCGTGGTGGAGTCGCCGGGAATGTTCCTGTCGGACGTAACCGCGAGGGCGACAACTCGGATCGTCCGGGACGAAGATACCCTCGTCGAGATATTCCCGATCGACCAACCGGTGCCGCGGAACGTGCTCCGGGCGCGCCGCTCGATGAAGATCTGAGACGCACTCGAATCTTCCGTGGACGAGAACCGAAACGTGATTCGTCACAGCCAATTAACACGGCGGGAACTCGGAGAACGGAAACTCCAACCGGCGCTGTAAATCGTCCGGAACCTGCGGCGCCGAGCGCGAACGAGCCTCGTCCCGAGATGCCGGCGTCACCGGATCAACCGCGCGACGGACGTCCAGGTCGTGGTAACAGACGCAATCCGGATGGTGAACGAACACCACGCAACGTTCCTGAGGCAGACAATACCGCTGAGCCGCCGCGCACTGAACAACCGGCAGCCACGCCGGCCGCTGAGCCGAAACCGGAGACACCGGCGGCACCTGAGCGACGTCAGCCACGCTTTGAACCACGTCCGGAGCGAACTGAGCCCAGACCGGAACGGGAACGACGTCCTGAACGTCGTACGGAAGAACCTTCGGAGCCTCGTCCTGAAGGACGACCATCGCGTCCAGATCCGCCACGCATAGATACACCGCGAACTGAACGCACCGAATCGCCGCGTCCGGAACGTACTGAACCACGGCCCGAGCGACGACCTGAACCACGATCCGAACCGCCTCGTTCCGAAAATCGACCGTCGCGGAATGAATCACCACGCTCGGAGTCGCCGCGTTCAGAGCCACGTCAAGAATCGCCGAGATCGGAATCACCTCGATCCGAACCTCCGCGCTCGTCCCCACCACCAAGTCCACCACCGCGTTCGGATCCACCAGCGCGGTCTGAATCGCCTAAATCGGAGTCACCCCGGGTTCCCGTAAAACCCGATAACCCAATGTTGTAAAAGGGCAAAGGCACACAAGTCACATTTCATTTTTGTGACTTGTGTGCCTTTTTGTGGCTAATCCTTTTGCGGCTAAGGTTCGATCTTGAGGCGTGGCAATTTGCGCACGTGGCCATCGACGACGGAATCGGTTTCACCAATCTGCGTGGCGCCCATGCGCTTGTAAAAACCTGCGGCATTCGGATCCGATGAAATCTCAACCGATCCGACATCAAGCTTCGCAGCTCGCTCCATCGCGTCGAGAAACAATTCCTTACCGATGCCTGTACCGATAACCGCAGGCGTAACCCACATGTGTTCCAGCTCGGCCTTTTTTTCTGCGACACAAAGCGCGTAGAAACCACGTATCTCGCCGTTTTCCTCGGCAACATACACATGATTGTCACGAATGAAATCGGATGAGATGGTGAGGTCCGATTCCCAATGTTTGATCCAATGTTCGGGATAACCCCAATGACGCTTCGCATCAAGTGCGATGGTTGTCAGCGTCGCTGCTTCTTCGGGTGCTGAACGCCTGATTGTCACTTCATTTCCCATACTGAACCGTCAGCGTATGTCACCCGCACAATAACAACCCTTTCGCCAATCCCGGCTCGTTCTTTCCTGTCGAGCGCGTGAACGCTAATACGCCTGGTGGGCGGCGTTGAGAGAGTGAAGGCTAACTCTTTCTGTTTGCCTGGTCCAATGTTTTGCACACTGGTGAATTGACGTCGATCCAGTTCGTCGCCGGTTGCATCGTCAACAAAGATGTAGTCCCAATCGATCTCCTTGATGGCTTTGGGGCTCAGGTTTTTCATTGACGCGCGATAAATGAAATAGTACCGGGGCGGCGTCGAATTCTTGTTGGCACTCTCGACAATCACCGCGTCGGCCTTCGCTTCTTTCTCCAATTTGCCGACCTCGGCGGAGTTGCTGCGCTTGGCGTCGGAAACGCGCTTTTCCGAACGAGCGCGAAACTGCATTTGATGGAAGTTCTCGTTTGGACCACCGAAGGGATTTCCCTCCCAGTTCAAACGCTCCTTGCTCCAACTGAATTTGACAAGCTCGATAGCGGGATCGCCGGGCGATTGCGCATATGCAACGCCGGAAAGGATCAGGACTGAAAGTAAGACAACTGTGACTCTCATCGTTATCTTAGCCACGGATTACACGGATCCCGATCCGTGTAATCCGTGGCTTTAACTTCAGAAAATGTATCTTACACCTAAAACGATGCGGCGGTTACCGCCGTTTGTACCCCATTGGTTCAGGAAGTTGGCGGAGTTGGCGCGTCCTTCCGGAATGCCAAAGTCACGAGTGTTGGTTGCGTTGTTGAATTCGGCCCGGAATTGCAGCCGCTGATTCTCGCCGATCTTCGTATTCTTGAAAATGCCAATATCGATGTTGTTGATACCGTCGGCCCGAAGAATATTTCGGCCGGCGTTACCAGTTCGACCGGTCGGCAGTCCAAGAAAGTCCACTACTACACTGAGCGTGCCGTTCGTGTTGCGAACGATTCGTCCGCGCGACACCGTAAAGAGAGTATCCGGAAGAGCGGGACCTCCTAACGGGCCGGGTTGTGGATTTGGAATTCCCGCAAAGATCTGCTGCGCCAGGGCAGTCGCCTGAGACCTCAGCGCCTGATCGGCCGCAAACAATTCCGATATCGTCATGCTCGACACATCCAGGTTAGTGCGCACATTTGGTCGAATGGCATCGCCAACCAAAGTGTTGATTCCGGACAAAGCTCCCGTGGGATCAGAGCCGTTGAGCACTGTAAATGGCGCGCCACTTTGAAATGTGAAGAAGCCGTTAATCTGCCAACCGCCTAGCAGACGTCCTTTTAGTCCTGACTGGCTTTGAAACCAGGGTAATTCGTAAACGAAATTACCTGTCAGCCGGTGCGGACGATCGTATGTCGAACGCGCGCGATCAGAACTACGATTAAAGGAGTCCTGAGAGACAGCGACTTCGCCACTCGAAGGGTTGAAGATCTCGGAAGCTGAATCGATGAACGTGCTGTAGGTGTAATGCACGCCTGCACTGACACCGCGGCTCAGTCGTTTTTCCATACTCGCCTGGAGCGAGTGATAGATGGACGAAGCGGCATTGGCGCGCAAGCGGACTACAGCAGCACTGCGATTTACGCGGCAACTATCCGGGTTCGGACCTGTAAATGTCGACACACATGCCGCAGTGACATCCAACCGCCGCGGATTACCATCGAGCGTTTGGAACAAGCCTGTGCCCTTGGAACCGACATAACCGAGACGGAATACGACATTCGGGCCGAGTTCGCGTTGAGCTTCAAAACTGAAACTCTGATAGTAAGGCGAACGGAAATCGCTACCCACAATCGTTCTCGTAAACTCGTTTGGATTTACACCGGCGTTCGACACGTTTGGTAAACGTGCAAAGGCATTTGAAACCGAAGCGGCTCCATTGAACGTTGTGTTTGTAGGCAAACTCACTGCAGCCACGTATGGGAACGAACTGGCCACGTTCAGCGCGATGTTGATGAACGTGTAATCGTGAGTTACAGCGTAACCGCCGCGGAAGACAAGCTTATCGCCTCCAGTTATGAACCCGAGGATGCCACCAGGATCCATACGCGGGTTCCAGTTAAAACCAAGGCGTGGCTGGAAGTTGTTTCTATCGATCTTCGGTACCGGCTGCATCTCAAACCTCGGATCACCGCCCGCAAGACCAACGATTCGTTCATTAGCCGGCAATAAGCTGAGCGTTGCTTCGCCCGGTCGCTCATATCGCAGACCATAAGTGAGTGAAAAGTTTGGCCGGATCTTCCACTCATCCTGGCCGTAGAAGTGAACGTCGAACCAGTTGTAGTTGTTGATCGCCTCACCACCTGGCAGAGGCTTATTGATGTTGGCTGCTTCAGCGAAGTCGTTGACAAATGAATCCAACGTCGCATAGCGCAGCAAACCGCGAATCGTCGGGAAGAAGAAACTCTGGATCCTGTTCTCGATGATGTTGGTGCCGAGCTTCATTGCGTGATTACCACGAGTCCACGCGAGATTGTCCTGGATCTGGTAGATGTTGTTGGTGCGAAACTGCGGCAGGTTCACTGCAAGACCAATTGCCGTCCTACTGTTAGCCGCGTTGAAGCCGATCAGACCCAATTCGGAAATCTCGAGCGAGGGAATTTCTTCCGAGACTGGATCGGATGCGCTCGTGATGGTGGCGAAGCGTTGATAACCAACTCTCAACTCATTCACCATTGTTGGGGAGAAGGTTCCCACGTGCGAGACTGCGAGCGTTTGCTGGCGCGCAACGTTCGACGTAGTGAGCCCTGGCGGTGTCGCCTGACCCGTGCCGCCCGTATCCGAATCACTATACAGGTATCGTGCAGTGAAGATTTGATTATTGGTTAAGTTGTGGTCAACACGGAACGACGCCTGATGATTGTCAAAGAAGAATGCCGTCGAGCCTGTGAGTGACCCCAGCGGAACAGTGAAGTTCTGTCCACCGAATGTGAATGTTGCATTCTTGTTGATTGGCGCCTGTGCTGCCGGCAAGTGCTTCAGCAAAGCAGCTACATGCGGCAGGCCTCCGGCGGCAGCCTGAAGTACCGCGCGTCCTGCAGCAGTCGGCGCGCCGTTCAGCGTGGTGCCGGATCCCAGCTGTCGATCGCTCCAGCGCTGGTAGGAACCAAAAAAGAACGTTCTGTTAGTTCCGCTGATATAGGTTGGGCCACCCTCGCCAAAGCGCGGCAGGTGTAACGGACCACCAAACGTTCCTCCAATCTGGTTCTCAATGCGGAATGGAGCGTGTCGCTGAGAGGGGTTGGTCGCGTTTGCGTTACAGAACCCTGCGCGCTTGTCAGTGTTGCTGCACGCATTCAGCGCGTTGCTGTTGTGAAACCAGAACAACGATCCGTGATATTCGTTTGTGCCCGCCTTCGTAATCGCGTTGAATACCGAGCTCGAGTTGCGGCCGTATTCAGCGAGAAACTGATTCGTGATGAGACGGACTTCCTGAATCAAGTCAGGATTGTTTAAAGGCTGAGCCGCACCGGCGACACCCGGCTCGTTGTTGTCCTGACCGTCGACCATGAAGTTGTTGGAACGTACGCGGCCGCCGTTCGAGGAATAGCTGATACCGGAAGCAAAACCGGTTTGTCCGGCTCCCAGTTGGCTGACGCCGGGTGCTGAGAGGGCAACTGCCAGCACATTGCGTGTGGGCCCAAGCGGAAGTTCTGACAAACGTCGTGAATCAAACTGTGTGGAGACTTCCGCATTACTCGTGTTGATGATTGCGGCGTTCTCCGTTACGTTGACGACTTCCTGCACACCGCCCGTCTTCATCGAGACGTCGACCACAGCATTCTGGTTGAGAATGAGTGTAATTCCGGTTTGCACATACTTCGCAAAACCAGTGGCTTCGACCGTGACTTCATAAGGGCCGACAGGTAAGTTTTCAAAGCGATAGTTCCCGTCGCTTCCGGTTTGCACCGTGCGCGAGATACTTCGTTCAATATTTCGAGCAGTCACACCAGCATTGGGGATGACCGCTCCTTTCTCGTCTGTCACCGTGCCGGAAATCGTTCCTGTCGTTTGTCCGAAGGCTACAACCGAGGAACTGAGCAGGACAGCCAACAATAGGGGTAGGAATCTTTTGGCGCTCATGGACGTCTCCCTTCCAGGTCGATGTAACAGTTTCGGTTCGGGGTGAAGGCGGACTCAGCGATCCGTCTGAAAATACGGGATTGGTTCGGGTAAAACGCCTCGCAACCGATATTCCACTCAGAGTCGTTTACTCTGAAAAGTATTTTGGGTTGACTAAGTGTTGTTATTTGCAGGATTAGCCGGACGGGGCGCAGGCGCTGGGCCAGGACTATGAGAAAACTACGAAGTTTAGTAGTTCAAATATATGGATTATCCATTCTCCTGAAGTTGTCTGGCAGTATTTTCACGATTCATCCTGTAAAATTCTGTCTAAATGTCATATGCGGCAAACCATCGTCTTTCTCGAACGAAACACTTTCAACGTTCCATTTCGCAAACCATCGTTTGAGCACGAATGGACCGAGTTTGGCGAAACGTCGCCGGACCAGGTAGTCGAGCGCCTGGCTTCAGCGACGATCGCGATCTGCAATAAGGTCCAAATACGCGGGGACGCGCTCGCGCAGTTGCCGAAACTAAAACTCATTGCTGTCGCCGCAACCGGGGTCGACAACGTTGACCTCGCTTATTGCCGGACTCATAACATCGCGGTCTGCAACACGCGCGGTTACGCCGTCAATTCGCTGCCCGAGCACGCGCTCATGCTGATGCTCGCACTGCGTCGTAATCTCATTGCTTATCGAGCTGACGTAAAAGCAGGACGATGGCACGAGGCGCGACAGTTTTGCCTCCTCGACCACTCCATTGGAGATCTCAAAGGAACGACTCTAGGAATAGTGGGCTTCGGGACACTCGGGCGCTCGATGGCCCAGCTCGGACGTGCGATTGGAATGGAAGTAATCGTGGCCGAACGGAAAAACGCTGCGGTTGTTCGCGCCGATCGTGTTTCGTTTGCGGATGTGCTGCGTCTTAGCGATGTGATCTCGTTGCATTGCCCGCTGACGGAGGAAACCAAAAACTTGATTGGCGCTGATGAGCTTCAACAGATGAAGCCCAGCGCCATTCTGATCAATACAGCGCGCGGTGGGCTGATCGACGACCACGCACTACTCGCTGCGCTGCAGAGCGGCCGTCTTATGGGCGCCGGTATCGATGTCCTCAGAAACGAACCACCTCGCGAAGGAAATCCGTTACTCGAAGTCGATCTACCAAATCTGATCGTGACTCCACACAACGCGTGGGCCAGCCGTCAGGCAATGCAGACACTCGCCGATCAATTGATTGATAACGTAGAAGCCTTTGTGAGAGGCGCGCCCCGAAACCTGGTCTGAGTCCACAGATTACACCGATTTCGCAGAAACAATTCTGTGTAATCTGTGGATGGGTCTATGACGTGGCGACCTCGCCAGGCTCATCGTGATGCTCGGTGGTGTAAAGACGAAGGATGTCCTGTCCCTGGCGTGAGCGTGGATCAATTGTGCGCAGGTGCTTGCGTCCCTGCATTTCCCAAATGGCCGTGACTACGCC
>DASTVU010000696.1:0-9273 GCA_035758935.1 Pyrinomonadaceae bacterium
CAATGGCGAGATCGCCGCAGTTGAATTCTGCTTGCGATGAATCGGTTGAGAATCGAATTCGCACCGATCCTTTAACTGATTTACCCGCGATATCGGGCTCGAGTGTCGCGGAGTAATGAAGCACATCCTGAGCACCGTATGCACTCCGGCTCAAGATCAACATCCCGAACACGACCACCGCAAGACACAACCACCGGTTTTTTGACATACTTCGAACGTACTGTAGGGGCGGCCCTCCGTGGCCGCCCGTGGTTTGAGCTAAGGAATTCAAGAAGCGCGACGACCTCGGATTTGGTGAACACGATCAAAACCACGGGCGGCCACGGAGGGCCGCCCCTACAGTTGAACCTGGCCCATTCTATGATAGTTCTCGAAACTGAACGATTATTTCTGCGCGGGTTCGACGTTGCTGACGCTGAGTTTATCCTGGCGCTGCTCAACGAACCGTCGTTTCTTCGTTACATCGGAGACAAGAAAGTGCGGACGGTTGAGGACGCCGTGCAATACATTCTAAATGGCCCGGTTGCCAGTTATGAACGAAACGGCTTCGGGCTGTGTCTTGTGGAGCTCAAAGAAACTCACACGCCAATCGGCATGTGTGGATTACTCAAGCGCGAAGAACTATCCGATCCCGACATCGGTTTCGCGTTCCTGCCTGATTTCTGGAACAAGGGATTTGCTTTCGAAGCCGCCACTGCGGTGTTGAAAGACGCACGTGAACGACTGAAGCTCGAACGTGTCCTCGCGATTACAAATCAGGATAACGAAGCGTCGATCAAACTACTGCAGAAGCTGGGATTGCAGATCGAACGACTTATAAAAATGTCGACGGATTCTGCCGAACTATTCCTCCTGGCCACGGATCTACGCGGATGATTCTCCCTTCCAGCTCGACAAATACCAGACGTTTCCAAACTCATCGTTGACCCAAGCACTTCGATCCCCATACGGCTGATCGGTGGGCTCTAGCGCCGATGTCGCCCCGGCACTCAGCGCTTGTTTATACGTCGCATCAACATCCTCAACGTACAAGTAAATAGCAGATTGCATCGGTTGCCATTGGTCGTGTGCTTCACCGAGTTCAATGATCGAGTCACCGATCCGAACTTTTGAGTGATACACAAAACCTTCGTTCGATTGATGACGCTCGACCACCTGCGCTCCAAAAGCCTTCTCCACAAAATTGATGAACTTCGGCGCACCAACGGGGTGGAAGTAAACCGTCACAGTATGAAGATCCTGAATCGGAGTAGAGTCAAAGCGTTTTGCGATATACCACTCGTTACCACCGATGTCCTTTACCGCAGCGATTCGTTCGCCATACTCCTGATCCGACGGTTCTCCAAGCGAAGTGGCGCCGGCGGCCACAGCACGGGCATAAACTTCGTCAACATCCGAAACGTACAAGTGAATCGCAGTCGGGCGCGTGTCAAAACTTGGACCACCGCCAATCATCACCATCGAATCACCAATCTTCACTTCACAATGAAGACCACCGGCTGAACCGGTTGCCCGCATCGACTCAGCCGCTCCGAACGCCTGCTTGACGAAATCGACTAACTCGTCTGCGGGTTTCACGATTAAGTACGGTGTAACCGCGTGATAACCTTCGCGTTTGAATTTCTTCGGCTGCTCATGCTCCGCCAGGAATTCGTCGAAACTTTTCTGCATGTCTGCCACAGAAACGTCGCGCTGGTGCGTCGCCACAATCCATGTATAACCGAACGGATCCTTGATCTGTCCGCCACGATCGCCATAGAAGTGGTCTTCTACAGGCCGGCTGATGCTCGCACCCTCAGCGACCGCGCGCTCAAGAAACTGGTCCACGTTTGGTACGTACAAATGCAGTTTGATTGGCGAACCGCCGAGCGTTTCGGCACTGAGCATGCCGTAATCGGGATATTCATCGGCGATCTGCAATATCACGTCGCCAATCTGCAGTTCAGCATGACCAACTTTCCCACTTGGTTCTGCAAGGCGCATTAGTTCGGTGGCGCCAAACGCGCGCTTATAAAAGTCGATTGCAGCGGCAGCATCGCGGTAGGTTATGTACGGACTCAGCGAGGTCGCTGCCTGTGGTGTCGCTTCAATCTGTTTAGCTGCGGTACTCATGTCGTTCTTACCTCCTAGTTGTTCTTTCAGCGCGGCGCGAAACTGTTCGGAGGGCAGACTCCGCAACTCGCGCGCAACCGCCACAAGTTCAGTCAACTCACGATCTGTCTCACTCACCACTGGCTCGCGTTGTTCAAGCAATGCGGTGATGGCGTCGTCTAGTTGATCGATGATGGAACGTTCAGCCATTTCTTAACTCAAGTCTTGTTCGCGCAATCGTGCACGAAGATTTTCCAAACCCCGAAATTGAAGTTGCTTGACTGCGCCCTCGCTGCGATTAAGATCCGCAGCGATCTCGCGAATACTTTTTTCCTCGCCAAAACGTAACAGGATCACTCTGCGCTGGTCTTCGGGCAACGCTTCGACGGCGCGGAAGAGTCGTGCGCTACGTTCTACCTGTTCGAGATCCGGATCCACAGCGGTATTCGTCAATTCAGTTTCGGCCGATTCGCGTGACTTCTTTCGCGCCTGGTCGGCGATTGCATTTGCGGCAATTCGGTAGAGCCAGGTGACAAATGGAGCCCCACGCCACTTGAACTTGCCAATGTTGGCTAAGGCTTGTTGAAAGACGTGCGCGGTGAGGTCTTGTGCTTCGGATCGATCCTGAACCCGGCGCGCGACATAAGCGTAAACGGCGTGAAAATTCCGCTCATAGAGCTCCGCAAAGCGGCCCGGATCCTGCTGGGCAGCCTCTACAGCTATGCGTTCGTCCGATTCAGTAACCCGACTCAAGTCATCCTCGCGCCAGTTTTTCTATTAATTAAAACTGTGGTTGGGCGGAAAAGTTACGGTTATCGGAAGGAAAAATTAGCCACAGATGAACGCGGATGAAATCCGGATTTATCCGCGTTTATCTGTGGCTAAATAAACTGCCCGTTAAATCAGGAAACCCATAAAGCTTCCTCTTTCACGACTTCCCACTTCCCGTGGCCTTTTTTAAGCAGAATATATTCGCCCACGCCACATGTATCGCCGCAGTTCCAGTCAACATACACGAAAGCCTGTTTGTTCCTTAAAGGTTCGGCGAACCGAATGATAGGACAACTCGTTTTGAAAAGTTATGGAAATTTACAAGAAGGAAACGAATAGCGAACACGAGAAGGTCTTTGTCGGGCGACAGCCGGAGAGCGGTTATAGAGGCATCATTGCGATTCACAGTACGGTGCGTGGTCCAGCGGTTGGTGGTACGCGTCTTTGGAATTACGCAAACGAGGACGAAGCGCTTACAGATGCCTTGCGGCTGTCGCGGGGAATGACTTACAAAACCGCCCTGGCCGCGCTGCCATTGGGAGGCGGGAAGGCCGTGATCGTCGGCGATAACAAAACACTAGACCGCAACGCGATTTTCAGTGCGCACGGGCGTTTTATCGAAGCTCTCGGCGGCGATTACATCACTGCGGAAGATGTGGGAACAAGTCCGTCAGACATGGAAATCGTGCGGCGCGAGACGAGTCATGTCGCAGGTCTTCTCAGCGGGATAGGTGACCCTTCTCCTTTCACGGCGCGGGGAGTTTTTCGTGCAATGCAGGCGGCGGCAAAGCATGCCTGGAAGAGCGAAGAGCTTTCGGGAGTTACAGTTGCGCTTCAGGGTTGCGGCAATGTTGGTTACAACCTTGCAAAAAATCTGCATGCTGCGGGCGCGAAACTGATCGTCAGCGATGTCGATGCTCAGAAGACTCTTCGTTTGGTCGACGAGTTCGACGCGGTGGTTGTTGAAACTGAAAAGATTCTTAGTATACGCGCGGATATCTTCGCGCCTTGCGCACTGGGCGCCGTAATTAACGATCAATCAATTCCTCAACTTCGCGCTCAAATCGTGGCAGGCGCAGCGAACAATCAATTACTCGAAGACCGTCACGGTGAGATGCTCAAGGAGCGAGGCGTCCTTTACGTCCCCGACTATGCCGCCAATTCAGGTGGGGTTTTTAGTGGCTGTGTAGAACTACTGGGTTGGACAGCGGCGGATGTCTCCAAAAAAGTGGATGAAATCTACAACACTGTCTTGAACATTCTCGAGCTCGCCAGTGCCGAAGACATCTCAACAAACAAAGCCGCCGACCGCATCGCGGAGAATAATCTTGTTCAATCTGTGTAATCTGTGGATAAAGCGGGGAGTATCAACACCACCAGCCAGCCAAAGAGAAAATTCGATGTGACCGTTTCCAACAGGTGGGCCATACGAACGTCATATGGCATCAGCGGGTTGGGTAATAGCAGTTGTGAACTAGTCACTGCGAAGAGCAGCGCCACTGCCAACCCGGCTTCCCACCACTTGCCCTTCATCATTCTTATGACCGGCAGCGCGATGGCAGTCCACAGTAAAGCCCGTCCAACTTGCAGCACAACGAGCGCTGGCTGATCGCGCAGGACGCTGGCTATTTGCGCGAAGAAGCTACCGGGATCGCTGCCGCCGTAGTACGCGCGCACGGCGGCGCTTTTCCACGCGATGAAATAGCCAAACGTAAAATAAATCACGACGTAGATAACGACGATCAGCAACAACTTCCAAATCCATGCGCCTGCGGACATCCTGGGCCATGAGTGCCTTTCGTCCGCTCGAGATCGGGCCTTCCCAAGAATCAACACACACAACGGTGAAAATACTGCCGCCATAATCGCGCCTGCGATGAAAAGGCGAGGCAGCATGCCCGGCGGCAGACTCGTGATGAAGAATGCAGTCTCGATCTGCGGCATCAGTGTGCTCACGCCGAAGAACACCCAGAAGATCGTGAGAATCAGTTTGCCGCCTGTCCATCGGGCGCGGAGTATGACGTAACTCCAAACCGCGGCATTCATCAGGCTGATGACAAGCAGTGCGAGGAGCGCTGTGCCGGCTTCCTCAGGCGCTGGCGGTGGCGACACGTTTGCGAGCAGTGCCCCTGAGACCACAGCAAAAATGCTGAAGTAGAGGATGGTCACTGCCAGCAATCGAATAGTGGTTACTATTGCGACCTTCACGGCGTGGATCTCAGCGATTTAATACTGACTTTGCCGTGGTTTAGTTCTGAGTTTTTCGCAGACCCCACAGACCGACCATAAGGCCAAACAACTCTGTCAGTACCAGGAGCAACGCCGTCGTGCGAAACAAACCCTGCGCGTCGCCCGGCGGGAGATGTGAGACGTGATCGGGTGAGATCACAACGTAGTGATAAACGATTCCAAAGATCAGCGAGCCTGCCAGTGACACGACCAGCAGCAGAAGACCCTTGTGCACATATCGTGTCCAGGTCAGCACCATCGCGATCAACGGAGCAATCACGATTACCGTCAACACATAAGTGTTTTGCCAAGAGCTCAAGCCGACACCTAAGCTTTCATGTGATCGGCCATGAACCATCGAGACCACGAGATGGGCCAGCACAAAAACCGTACTCAAGACCACGATGCTGCGTCTTCTATTTGACACGACTTTTACCTCAAAGTATTAAGCACCGCGCGTATCTCATCATTTGTGGGGCGCTCGCGATAGTTTGACTCGACTTTCGCCCACACGATTTTTCCTTTCTTGTCGATCACATACACAGCCGGGTGTGGAATGCCCGCAAGCTTCTCGCCATCATACGCCGGATCATGTAGACCATACGCATCAATTGTTTGATGGTTTGGATCGGACAGCAGCGAAAAGTTGATCTTACCGAGTCCGTCAGTGGCGAGCTTTGCCGCAAGTTCTTTGCTGGTTTCCGGGGGATCAACGCTGATGGCAAACAACCGTACGTTTTCATCCGTCTTCAGAAGTGTACGCAGCGCGGCCAACTGCCGTGCGCAGTACGGTCACCAGTAACCGCGATAGAAAACAAGGACCACCGGACTTTTATCTTTCGAATCGGAGAGTGTCACTTTCTTTCCGTGATGGTCCACGAGCGTGAAGTCCGGAGCGGTGTCGCCGGCCGCAAGCGGTTTCACATTTGTTTGTGCGCGTGTACTAATCGCGCTAATCAGAGCGAGGCTAATTAACAAAGCCAAAGTTGAAATTCTCGCCATCAAGGTCTCTCCTTATGCGGCTTTTGCTGTCTTACTTTGAAGGTCGTAAACGTCCTCGATTATGGCACGAAGTAACTCCGCAACGCTCCATGCTTGTGCAATACAACCGCGTGGTGTGTGAGGCGCGTCTCCATCGAAGATTTCGGAAACCTGGCCCAGACCGGCTTCGCGGAAGTGTGGCTCGAAATTCTCAAGCCACGTCGCCGCAAACCTGCGAGCTGCTTTTCTGCCAAAGGTCTTCGTGTAAGCAGTAATGTACGGACCCATGAGCCACGGCCACACCGTCCCCTGGTGATAAGCACCATCTCGACTTTGTGGACCACCTTCGTATCGCCCAATGTAGTTTGGATCTCCGGGTGAGAGTGTGCGAAGTCCTCGAGGTGTCAGCAGGTCACGTTCGACCGTCTTCAAGATACTCGCAGCCCGATCCTTTGAGACCATGGTGTGCGACAAACTGATTGCGATCACCTGGTTCGGTCTGATCGACGCATCTCGAGTTTCGCCGTTGACCACATCGTACAGACAACCAGCTTGCTCGTTCCAAAACAAATCGTTGAAACTCGCGCGCGCTTTATCCGCCATCAGGCCGTAATTGTTTTGCGACTCGTCAAACTTCGTCGCGAGATGTTCCATGACGCGCAAGGCGTTGTACCAAAGCGCCTGAATCTCGACCGCCTTACCGTGCCGCGGCGTCACAACCCAATCTCCGACTTTTGCATCCATCCAGGTTAACTGCACCCCTGGCTCACCAGAGAAGAGAAGTCCATCGTCATCCACGTGGATTTGATAGCGAGTACCTCTTACATGCCAGTCAACGATGTCCTTTAAGACGGAAAACAGTTTCGTATGCACGAATTCGTAATCGTTTGTGTATTTCAGGAATAAACGTACCGCTTCGAAGAACCAAAGCGTTGCATCGACAGTGTTGTATTCAGGCGGTTCGCCCGCATCGGGAAACCGGTTTGGTAACATGCCTTGATCGACGTGAGTTGCAAACTCGGCCAGGATGTCTTTCGCGATGTTCCAGCGTCCGTTGACGAGCGTCAAACCTGGTAATGCAATCATCGTGTCGCGGCCCCAATCGGCGAACCAGTGATAACCGGCGATCACTGTTTCACCACGTTCGCGCGCGACGATGAATTGATCGGCAGCGCTCGTCAGTAAAGTAATGAGCTGGTTTTTTCCGGCAGGTGCTTGACGTCTCTTTAACTCGGCCTTTCGGTATGTGTCCGCATTACCAGAGTCACGTCTTTCAGTTGAAGCAATAAGGCTGACCTTTGCCCGTGCGTTCAAATCAAACGTAAACGCACACGGGCTGAAGAGATCTTCCCCAAAATCCAACCCACGTTCTTGCTCAATCGCGTATTGGAAATTCCGATACCAGAATCCGTTTGTATCAACCACCGCCGCGTCGTGTGCGAGATGAAGCGGCGGCAGATCGCTGTAGGGTCGGAACGTCGCGTGATCGTGATCAGTTTCAACGTGTGAATTGAGCGCACCATTCTCGTGCGTTGTGCTGTGGTAGTCGCGAAAAGCGATCAGGGGACGAATTACCAATTTAATTTCAGTCTGATCCGCATTTGCGAGCTCGTACTGAACAACAGTCGTATTCTCTCCATGGACCATCAAAACAGATTTCTCAAGACGCACGCCCTCGATCTCATATGTGAATACTGGAAACGGATCCAAACGAAATCCGATCTGATAATTGAAGCCTTGCGGATGAACCACTCGCGGATATTGATTTGCGGACAATTCAAAGCGCCGGCCATCGATTATCAGTATCTCTTCAAGCTTCGAAAGTAAGACCAATCGGCCGACTGGCGGCTTCGTCGCCGCGGTGAGTAAACCGTGATACCGGCGAGTGTTCAGACCTGAAATAGTCGAAGACGCGAATCCGCCGATGCCATTTGTTTCGAGCCATTCGCGAGACAACGAAACACTCAGATCGCGACAACTTTCCTGATCGAATTTGATCATGATCTAAACTCCGCTACTTCGCAGAACACCTTGATCGCACCGTTCGGATTGGTGAGCTTCGCGAAAAGCTCCTGATAGTTTTCCAACCCGCGCACCGGATGCGTCAGGAGACGCGCAAGCCAGCCGGGGTACTCCGCCTCAGCCTGGGCCAAATCTTTGACACCCATTTCAAAGTATTCGCGATTCGCATTCACCGTTCCGACCATTACTTTGTTACCAAGCACGAATTCGAGATTGATCCGGTCCGCCGGAACTTCAATCATACGATTGCCGCCTGTGACACTCGAAAGCACGAGCACGCCGTTCTTCCCGAGCGCCTGCATGCTGTCGAACACGACTGGCGAGAAACCGGTTGCTTCAAAGATGATGTCGAATGGTCCGTACTTCTTCGCGCCCTCGAGAATCGAGAGTTCGTCGGTTGATTGATAGGTGGCGCCGATAGCTTCGATCAAATCGGAATTCAGATACGGCTTCGGTATTTTTCCAAACGTCGTAACTTGCAGGCCCTTTAGTCGTAACACAAGCGTCGCCAGCAAACCGATCGTTCCGGCGCCCATCACTGCGGCACGCTTCGGTTTCCAGACTCTCAGACGGCGTTGAATCTCATAGGCCTGAGCAATTCCTTTCTCGACTACCGTTGTGGGCTCGAGCAGAACACCGACCTCTTTAAGACCCTGCGGGATCTTCACGATGAATTCAGCGTCGTCGACGTAGTATTCACTCATGTAACCGTGACGTAGATTTATTCCACGTTCAAAGTACGTATCGTCAGTTGTCATGTCGTTTGTGCCGATCAGATCGTAGATACTCGATCCGGGCCGGCGGACGGTTGCGACGACGTAATCACCGGGTTTCACTTCGGTCACGTTTGGCCCAACTGCTTCAACCTGGCCAAAACTCTCATGACCGATAATCAGGAAGTTGTATCCCGCGGGCGCCTGGCCATACTCCGCGGCATTAATTTCCTTGTCCGTACCATCGACGCCAACGCGTAGCACGCGCACAAGCACGCCGCGTCCATTCGCGATATCGCTAACCTTAGGCGCCGGCAGTTCAGTCAAGTGAACCGTATTTGCTATTCCTGGTTTAACTGCGATTGCTTTCATGATTATTTCCTTTTTAATCTCGGGACGTACTGTAGGGGCGGCCCTCCGTGGCCGCCCTCGATTTATATAAAGCATGTTGCGAAAAGATCGTTTT
>DASTVU010000697.1:0-10252 GCA_035758935.1 Pyrinomonadaceae bacterium
GAAAGAAAGAATCGCGCGCGTTTGCTTTGGGGATCGCTGTTGTTCTTCGCGATTGGACCAGCGATGGTCCTTGCCGGAGCGGGATTTGTGTTCTTCTTCGTGGCAGCGCTGTGGGCTTACTACCACCTCGTCAAGCAGCACTATGGTTTCATGGTCCTCTACAAAAAGAAGAACGGCGACCTGGCACGAATCGACAACGCTCTCGACCGCCTGTTGCTGCTCTTCGCTTTCAACTACCCATTTGTTGAGTTTATCGCGAGAGATCCGGAGGCGATGGCTCGCGTACCGGCGTTGTTGCGTGGAGGTGTGAATGGTTTTTCAAAACTGCTCCTCGCGGGAACGATTTTGACGTTTGTTGTGTGGCTTGGACGTCAGGTTCAGCGTGCGATTATCGGCGAGCCATTGAACGTTCCGAAGTATCTCTTGCTGGCGGCGGCAATCCCGATGCACTGGATCGTCCTGCTCACCCCGATGCCGCATAAGCCGATCGCGATTGTTGCGATACTGACGATCTATCATAACTTCCAGTATCACCGTCTTATCTGGTTTCACAATCAGAAATATACGAATGCCCGTGAGAAGTATGGCGTCGCGGAACTGATTAGTCGCCGGATACTCCTCTACATCGCGTTCGGGATCTTGTTTGGGATAATTTATCAGGGCCCGCGGCAGCTACTCGGGTATTACGGTTTGCAGAATTCGACGCTGGCGATTCAACTCGGGATTTCGTTCTTGTGGGGCTACGCGTTTATTCATTACTACCTGGATTCGAAGATTTGGCGGGTGAGACGAGATCCGTCGGTCGGTAAAGCGCTGAACATGTAGATTCAATCTTCGGCGTGCTCATCGCCGTTGAAGTGCAGGACGGTTGATTCGTCGTCGATGATGGTTTCCAGGTGCACCGGCCGGCCCCACAGGGCGTAGACGTGCTCCAGAGCCTTACGGCCGTAACGCATGTCGAGCTCGGTACCTTCGTAGCGATGCTTCATGTAAAGCTCGCGATTGCCGTTGTAGTCACCATCCTCAACCTCCAAATACGGGAAGCCAAAATTGGTCATGTTTGAAACGAGCTGATCGCGCACCTTCTCCCAACGCTTCTCCGTGATGGTCCACTCCTCTTCCTCGACGAGTTCGAACACAAACAGATCCAGCTCTTCACACAACTCCTCTGTCAGGTAGTTGCGCAGGAACGAAACGTCGTTGTCGAGCTCACGTACTTCGAAGATCTTGTCGCGTCCTTCGTTACCAACGCGACCAAACTTCTCACGTTCTTCCTGCGACGGCTCATTCCAACGGCGCTCGATATCTTCATAGATCTTGTAGCCAAGGTAGTAAGGATTTAACTGCCCCTTCTGCGGCGACACCACGCCCGAATGGAGATTCGCAAACTCGATGTGTTCGTTATCACTGAGGTCCAGCTCGCGCATGATCCGCGCGTGCCAGATGCTGGCCCAGCCTTCGTTCATGATCTTTGTCTGCATCTGCGGCACAAAATACTCCATCTCCTCATGGACCATCGCGATCACGTCGCGTTGCCAGGCCGATAGTGAAGGTGAGTTTTTCATGATGTAGTAGAGCAGATCTTTTTCCGGCAATTGTTTGCGGGGCTTCTCATTGTCCGGAGCCGGCGCCCTCGCCTCGCGTTCTGCCTTGTCGAGCAGCCAGAGATCGTCATACGGACCATCTTTTGGTCCCAGTTCGGCGCGTCGCTTCTCCTCAGCTTCCGAAATCTCCCGCTTGATGAAGAAATACGGATCGATGTGCTCCTCGATCGCCAGCACCGCGTCGAGAAATCGTTCGACCGTTTTCCGGCCGTGCTTGAACTCGTAGTCCATGATTCTCAGCGAGTGTGTGGAGACACTTTCCACCATGCGCCGATTCGTTTTCGAGAAGTAGGTATTGTTCTTGAAGAAGTCGACGTGACCGAGGACGTGCGCAATTACCAGCTTGTTTTGAATCGGACTGTTTGTTTCCAACAGAAAGCCGTAGGACGGATTCGTGTTGATGACGACTTCGTAGATCTTCGAGAGACCGAAGTCGTACATCGTTTTCATGCGATGGTAAGTTTTGCCAAAGGTCCAATGTGAGTAACGGCCCGGAAGTGCGTACGAACCGACTTCGTACATCACGGACGCAGGCACGATCTCGAAGTTGGTGGGATATGGATCGAGACCAAATCGCCGAGCAACCTCCCAGATTTGCTCGACCGCTTTTTCAAGTTCTTTGATCTCCTTGTCTTCCATATCTTTTGGGCTTAGTGATTTGTGCTTGGTGCTTTGTACTTTGTGCTTTGTTGGATCCACAACTAAGCTCAAAGTACCAAGCACAAAGTACTAAGACTAAGTACTAAGTTCTCAACGCCGGCGTCTCCACTCCTCTTTTTCCAAAAAACTGCTTCAGTGCCGGATACACGTCCTCTTTGTCGTCGATCCGCACACCGACAAAACGATCTTTGTTTTGCAGCCGGTCGCTGAAGATCGAAAGCAACGCGCCCGAAGATCGCCTGTAACTCGACGAGCCTTCTTCACCAATCTCGCCATAGCCAAACAAATTGCACGTGGCAATCAATTCGTCAGCAAGCCGCACAGCTTCTTCGTTGTCGGAGTAATAATTATCGCCATCCGAAAAATGAAATGGATAGATATTCCAATCCGACGGACGATAGCGTTGCTTGATCACGTCGAGCGCCAATTGGTACGCGGATGAAACAACCGTGCCACCCGACTCGCCCTGGGTGAAGAACTGTTCCTCACTAACCTCTTTGGCTTCCGTGTGATGCGAGATGAAAACAATATCGACGTTGTCGTACTTGGTTCGCAGAAAGCGCACCATCCAGAAGTAAAAACTGCGCGCGATGTACTTCTTAAACTCACCCATCGAGCCCGAAACGTCGATCATTGCAATCACGACCGCGTTCGACTCGTAACGCATTACCTCTTCCCACGTCTTGAAGCGCAAATCTTCTTTCTTGATATCGCCAAAGCGTGCGTTGCCTTCGCGTGCGTTGCGACGAATGTTTTCGAGAATCATCCGTCGCTTATCGAGGTTAGCAATCACACCCGTGCGCCGGATCTCATTGAACTGAGTCTTACGCGACTGCACCGCTTTCTTCGCTTTTTCCTGAAGGTAAGGAAGTTGCAGATCCTCGAATATCAGAGCGGCAAGCTCATCGATGTTTACTTCGGCTTCGTAATAATCTGCGCCCGCGTCCTGTCCCGCTTGTCCCGTTCCCTGGCCGCTGCCCGGACGCGACTCGCGTCCAATCACGTCGCCGACGCGAGTCTTCCCGTCGCCCTGGCCCACGTGTTTGGCCTTCTGGTAGTTGAAACGAAACTTATATTCGTCGAGCGCTTTGATTGGAACTTTGACAGTGCGCTTGCCGTCGGAAAGGATGATGGCTTCGTTGGAGACGATCGAACCGAGGTTTTTGCGAATCGCTTCCTTTACACGATCCTTGTGGCGTTCCTGATCGATAATGCCTTTGCGCTGCAGCGACCAGTCATTGCGTTGAATAGACATAAAACACCGTCCACAGATTACGCCGATTTCGCTTTACAGAAATCGATCACCACATTCGTGAACTCCCACGGATATTCCTCGTGCGGGAGGTGACCGCAATTCAAAAATACAATCAAACGCGATCCGCCAATCTCCGCGTGCAACCGTTCTCCATCCGCAAGCGGGATTTCGCGATCGTTCTCACCCCAAACCAGGAGAGTGGGTTGTCTGATTAGATGCGCGTCTCTAGAGATGCGTTCAGCATCCCAACAGCGCACGGTCCGAATAATCGCGCGATGCGTGCTTGCCGCACGCAAAGGTAAATGCCGTGCATCGACTCTTCTTTCGTCCAGCACCCACGCGTGTTCATCGTAAACTCGCTTCATGCGCCGTCGCAGGAAGCGACGTGAACCAATCAGAAGCGGCGAAACAACATCACCAACCACCGGGGAACCGAACAAGCGCATAAGCTTGAACGCAAGCGGCCGGTTGTTGTTGACTGCTCCAACGAGGATTAGTTTCTCAACTCGATCCGGATAATTGAGTGCACACGTTGCAGCGACTGCGCCACCATAAGAGCTGCCGACAATAATCGCTCGCGGTATGTGAAGAGCGTCGAGCAGTCGCACGATCATTTTTGCCTGGCCGTCGATCGTGTACTCACCGTTGCGCGGCTTGGCGGAGTAGCCGTAACCCAACATGTCCAGCGCGATAACACGGTAGCCTTTCGCGAGTGCCAGGAACACCTTGCTCCAGACGAGGGTCGAAGACGCAAAACCGTGAATCAACACCATCACGGGTGCGTTTACATCGCCGGCTTCCTGGTAATGAACGCGAACGCCGTCAATATCGATGAAGCACGAATGCTCGGAATGGAAAACGACGTCGCGGCACTTATGCCAGTCGGCATCACGTGGTCGGAGCAAAAGCTTGCCGGCGACGGCGAGCGTTGCAGCCCCTGCGATCCAGTATCGTTTCTTCATATTTAAGCCACAGATTACACGGATGACACAGATTAAAACTAATCCGTGTTATCCGTGTAAATCTGTGGCTAAACTATCTAGCGAGATAGCAACGTGCCGACGTAGGTCAATAGTTCGTTCGCACAAACCGGACAATAGTAGTGCTCTTTGACCAGTCTATCTACAACCTCATTAATCCTTCGCAACTGATCCGGATCCGGCGTCTTCGCCGACGTTGTAATCTTTACCACGTCTTTCAAGTCAGCGAAGATCTTCTTCTCAATCGCTTCTTTTAGACGCTCGTGTGAGTTGTACTCAAACGGCTTGCCCTTTCGAGCGTAGGACGAAATGCGAATCAGAATCTCCTGCCGGAAAGTATTCTTCGCGTTTTCTGAGATCCCGATCTGCTCCTCGATTGAGCGCATTAGCTGTTCGTCAGGCTCCATCTCTTCTTCAGTAATTGGATCCTTGATGCGCTCCTTGTTACAGAAGGCTTCGACGTTGTCGAGATAGTTGTTGCACATCGTGCGCGCCATCTCTTCAAACGAATAGACAAACGCTCTTTGCACTTCGATCTTCGCGAGTTCGTCGTACTCCTTCCGCGCCTGCGAGATGTGATTTAAATATCTTTCACGCTGTTCGCTGCTGATGCCGGTGTGCTGTTCAAATCCGTCTTTGATGGCCCGCAGCGCATCGATCGGATTGATACAGGTGACGCCATCGCGCACGAGCGCGCTCGAGAGACGATTGATGATGTAACGAGGCGAGATGCCGTCCATGCCTTCGCGAACAGTCTCTTCCTTCAGCTCGCGCACGTCTTTCGACTTGTAACCCTCGACGTCCTCGCCATCGTAAAGCTTCATCTTCTTCACGATGTCGACGTTCTGACGCTTCGGCTCTTCAAGACGAGTCATCACCGCAAACATGGCCGCCACTCTCAAAGTGTGTGGCGCGAGGTGGACATTGCGAAGCGCCTCTGACTGGTGCAACAGCTTGTCGTAAATGCGCTCTTCCTGCGAGACACGCAGGTTGTAAGGCACTTTCACGAGGATGATGCGATCCTGTAATGCTTCCGATTTACGATTGCCGGCAAACGCGATGTATTCGTTCTCGTTTGTGTGCGAAAGAATGACTTCGTCCGCATAGATCATCGCGAAGCGTCCGGTCTTAATGCTTTGTTCCTGCGAGAGCGTAAGTAGGCTGTAGAGAAACTTCTCATCAACCTTCAACATCTCCACAAATTCCATCAAGCCGCGATTGGCAATGTTTAGCTCACCGTCAAAACGATAAGCTCGCGGGTCTGATTCAACTCCGACTTCGCCGATCGTCGATAGATCGATTGAACCGGTTAACTCGGTGATGTCCTGCGACTTCGGATCGCTGGGCGAGAACGTTCCGATACCGACGCGTTCTTTTTCAGAGAAAGCAACACGATGTATTTTGACGTCCTCGTGACGTCCACCATACGTGTGTTCCAGCGCATAGCGACACTGCGGACAAAGATCGCCTTCGATATAAATGCCGTAATGTTTCTCGACTTCAGATCGCAACTGATGCGGTATCAGATGCAACGGCTCCTCGTGCATCGGGCAGTCTTTGATGGCGTAAACGGCGCCGCCCTCAGTCCTGGTCCAATCCTCCAGCCCGCGTTTGAGCATGTTGACGATTGTCGACTTACCGCCACCCACGGGTCCCATGAGCAAGAGAATGCGCTTGCGCACTTCGAGACGCTGTGCGGCCGATTTGAAGTATTCGACAATTCTGGCTATGGGCTCTTCAATGCCAAACAGTTCGTTGGCAAAGAAATTGTAGGAGAGAATTTCGTGCTGAGTGCCTTCGTTCAGCCGCTCGATTCCTGCGGCATGAACCATGTCGTTGATGCGAGCGTGTGAAAGTTGGGCAATGCGTGGGTTCTGAGCGACTAACTCGAAGTAATCTCGGAACGTCCCTTCCCAACGCAGCGCCTCGTGTTCACGGCGCAGATCTTCCAAACGTTCGCTGATATTGAATTGTTTCTTGCCATCCTGCTCTTGCATAGCCTTTGAAACCTCTTCGGCTTTCGCGCATTGGACAGCGTGTGGGGAGAGGCCACGCTAGTTATACATCGCCGCATCGTCGGGGAACTGCGGCTCGTTTTATACGTGCTTCGTGATACGCCTCACGCGCGCGTAAGCGTGAGCTACGTCCTCGAGGCATCTCTTCTCAATGATCGAGTTCAACGGAATTCCGGCGGGAACTTGGAAGCGAACTCGCACGCGCGCTTCCTTGAGCGCAAGTATAGCACAGGGATTCTAGACTCTAGTCAATGCTATTTTTGCACCCAGGCGTTTTTATTCGGCGAGCACTACTCGTGGATGCAGGCTCTTTGTGTTGGCGTCGTAGCGACCAACGGCGACCAGTTGATTATCGCCGTCGCACATTCTCACGTTCTCTCCGTCACTCCAGTTAGGCTCAGCCACCATCACCTCTCTTCCGTGATTGGCCCGACTCGCGTCTTCGGGGGTTAGATGCACGAAAGGCAGTTGCGAGAGCGCCGCTCCCGGAGGCACGAGGACGGCCCCGATCGACTCTTCGCCAAAATGGATCTTTAAGTCATCGAGCGTGATCGCCTGATCGAGTGAAAAGTCCCCAACACGGGTGCGCCGCAGCTCGGCTAAGTGTGCCCCAACGTGCAAACGCTTCCCAAAATCTTCTGCCAACGTTCGTACATAAGTGCCGGAGGAACACGAGACACGCGTGTGAAAATCAAAAGTGCCGTCGAGGTTGTCTTTGATGAGCTGACCTCCAGGCTTGATCGCTGCGAACTCATATATGCAGACGTGTATCGGTTTTCGGTCTACGCTCTCACCGCGCCGGGCCAGTTCGTAGAGTTTTTTGCCTTCAACTTTCTTGGCTGAATACATCGGTGGCACCTGGTCTATCTCACCGCGAAGACTCTGCAGTGCTTCCTCGATCTCGGGCTCAGTCCACGTGTCCGGCTTCACGGGTGGTCCAGGAATCGGATTGCCGGTGAGATCGCCCGTGTCGGTTGAGTATCCGAGACGAATAATTGCTTCGTATTCTTTATCAACCCCACTTAAGAACTGCGCTAGCCTTGTGGCTCTTCCGAGCAGGATAACGAGAACGCCGGTGGCGAACGGATCGAGAGTGCCCGTGTGACCGACCCGACGCTCTCCAAGAATACGACGAGCGCGTGCGACCACGTCGTGAGAAGTAAGCCCCACAGGTTTGTCGATTATGAGCACGCCATTCATGTGCAGCATTTTAGATCAGCGGCCCATCCGCGTTAATCTGTGTTCACTAATCGTGACTGATTTGCGACGCAAAACATTTGAGCGCGCCATAAAATTACTTGCCGCAAAGCCTCGCTCTGTCGCCGAGCTGCGTGAGCGGCTGTTGCGCGTGAAAAACACTGATGAAGCAACGGTGGAAACGGTGATCTCGCGGTTGCGTGAGTATGGCTACCTCAACGACGAGCGATTTGCTTTCAGCTACGCCTCCTACAAGGTGAAGCAAAGACCGGTCGGTCGGCGGCGCCTGGAACGCGACCTCAAGTTCAAAAAGGTCGACAGCAGTGTGGCCAATGAAGCCCTCGAAATGGTCTACGCCGAAACCTCAGAAGAGGAGCTAATCGATAAAGCCATCGAGAAGCGGCTCCGAATTCGTGGCAAGCCAAAGAACCGTGCCGAGGCGAAAAGTCTGTTTGATCATCTGCTGCGACAGGGTTTCGAGTTTGAGCTCGTTAGTCAAAAGATTCGATCTTTAGCCACGGATTACGCGGATGAAGATTGATTTGCTACACTCGAATCGATGATGACTGGTAACGAAATTCGCGAAGCTGTTTTGAGGTATTTTGAGGAGCACGGACACGCGCGTGTGCGTTCGTCGCCGCTCCTGCCCGCCAACGATCCGACGTTGTTGTTCACGAACGCGGGCATGAATCAGTTTAAAGATACTTTTTTGGGCCTCGAGAAGCGTGAGTACGTGCGCGCCACGTCGTCGCAGAAGTGCGTTCGCGCCGGTGGCAAGCACAACGATCTCGACGAAGTTGGGAAGACGGCGCGGCATCACACGTTTTTCGAGATGCTCGGCAATTTTTCGTTCGGCAATTATTTCAAAGAAGACGCGATCAAGTATGCCTGGGAACTGCTCGTCGATGTGCTGAAACTCGATCCCGCGAGGTTGTGGTTCACGGTTTACGAAGGCGACGACGAGGTTCCTGCTGACGAGGACGCCGAGAGATTCTGGGAGCAGGTTGGTTCGCCGCGCGAACGCATCCTGCGCTTCGGTCGCAAAGACAATTTCTGGCAGATGGGCGAGACTGGCCCATGTGGACCATGTAGCGAGATTCATTACTACATGGGTGAGAACCCGGACGATCCGGAGAATTCCGCCGAAAATGTCAATGGACCAGGCGATACGATCATGGAGATCTGGAACCTGGTCTTCATGCAGTTTGATCGCAGTGAAGTTGAACCGGGTAAGTACAAGCTCGATTCATTGCCGGCGCCATCGGTCGATACTGGCGCGGGTCTCGAGCGTCTCGCTGTCGTGTTGCAGGGTGTAAAGTCAAACTACGACACGGATCTGATCCGCCCGATCATCAACTTCACCGCGAAGCTCGCCGATCGCAACTACGAACCGGAAACTCAGGAAGGATTCGCGATGCGTGTGATTGCAGACCACGCGCGCGCCACCGCTTTTGCGATTGCCGATGGAATTCTGCCCGGCAACGAGGGTCGCAACTACGTGCTGCGAAAGATCATGAGGCGCGCGATCTACCAGGGTCATCATACGCTTCGCTTTGAAGGAACGTTTTTCAAAGACGTCGCAAACTTCGTGGTCGACCTGATGAAGGACGCGTATCCCGAGTTGGAAACACAACGCGACTTCATCGAGAAGATGGTCGGGCTCGAGGAAGAGCGTTTCCGTTCGACGTTGACAGTTGGACTGAACAAGCTCGACGAAGTGTTCACAGCCACGAAAGGAGCGATGCCGGAGTACAAGACTTTAGCGCGACTCTACGACACGTTCGGAACGCCTCGCGACCTGATTCGTGTTGGCCTCGAAGAGCGTGGTTTTGCAATCGACGAGGAGGAATTCAACCACTCGTTCGACGCTGCATTACAAGACCTTCAGCAAACAGCAGCCACCGAGAAAGGTGAATCAAAAGCCAAAGCCAATCCGGTCTACGCGAATGTCGCCGCCCGTGTAGCGAAGTCGATATTCAAAGGTTATGAAACGACACGTCTTGATGACGCAAAGGTTGTCGCGATTATCAAGGGCGATGAAGTCGAATCATTGAAGGAAGGTGAAGAGGGGGGGATTGTTCTCGACCGAACGCCGTTCTACGCGGAGAGTGGAGGCCAGGTCGGAGACGTCGGCGTAATCGTTGGCCCAACCGGCGAGGTGGCCGTTGTCCTCGATACCCATTCGCCTGCACAGGGTTTGATCGTGCACAAGATTAAAGTCGACAAAGGCGCTTTTAAAAGCGGCGATATCGTTTCAGCTCAGGTTGACGTCGAGAAGCGAGATGCGACGCGACGTAATCACACCGCGACTCACTTGATGCACGCCGCACTGCGTGAAGTTTTGGGATCACACGTGAAGCAGGCGGGTTCGGTTGTAGCGCCTTCTTACCTGCGTTTCGACTTTACGCACTACCAGCCACTGACTGCCGCGGAGAAGGAAGAGATCGAACGGCTGGTCAATTACTACATTCTGCGCAATGAACCTGTGCAGACTGACGAGATGGCGATTGAAGAAGCGATGCGCTCGGGCGCGATGGCACT
>DASTVU010000698.1:0-3726 GCA_035758935.1 Pyrinomonadaceae bacterium
GCGCGTCGACATACTGAGAATGATAATGAAGGAAGCCCTCTTCATTGTCGTTGTTGGAGTCGTGGTGGGATTGGTGATGGCCTTTGCCTCCGGCCGCTTAATTGAGTCGCTACTGTTTGCGAACAGCGGCGCGGAGACGTCAGTCTACATCGCCATCGCAATGTTTCTGATCGCGATTGCAATGCTGGCCTGCTTCATTCCGGCGTACAAAGCGACGAAAGTGGATCCAAACGAAGCATTGAGACACGAGTAAATGGGGCATAGATTTCCACTTGTGCTTTTTTG
Organism: Pyrinomonadaceae bacterium; assembly: GCA_035758935.1. Taxonomy (GTDB): domain Bacteria; phylum Acidobacteriota; class Blastocatellia; order Pyrinomonadales; family Pyrinomonadaceae; genus PSRF01. The sequence goes on from DASTVU010000698.1 coordinate 286, forward strand.
TGGCTTAATTTGCATTAACGCTTTTGCACAACAGCCTTCGCCCACACCTTCTCCCGAACGCACCGGACGCTCGTATGCCACTCCGGATTTACCGAAGAATCCTCCAGCACCTGGACCACAGGCGCGTTCGCCACTGACATTCGCCGATGTCTCTGCACAGTCAGGCATCAATTTCCGACATGCAGCTTCAAAAACTTCGTTGAAGTATCTGCCGGAGACAATGGGCGGTGGAGTTGCAATCTTTGACTACGACAACGATGGCCGCATGGATCTCTTCTTCACGAACGGCGCCGCCTTAAAGGAGCCGATGCCGAAAGAAGAACTGCCGGATAAGAGCCAACCGAAATACTGGAATCGACTCTATCAGCAGAAACCCGACGGAACGTTTACTGATATGACCGAACGTGCTGGACTCAAAGGTGTGGGTTACAGCATGGGCGTTGCTGCCGCAGACTACGACAACGACGGACACGTCGATCTATTTGTCAGCGGCTACAAGGGGGATTATCTCTATCGTAACAACGGCAACGGCAGTTTCAGCGACGTCACGAGTAAGCTTCCTAATATTCCCAAAGGTTGGTCCACCAGCGCCGGCTGGTTCGATTACGATCGCGACGGCCGTCTCGATCTGTTCATCGCCCGTTACATGGAGTGGGATTTCGAAAACGGTTCTACCTTTTGTGGCGGGCCGACGGCGGGGTTGCGCGCGTACTGCCATCCTGACAATTTCAAAGGCGCAGCGAATGTTTTGCTTCACCAGCGTGCCGATGGAACGTTTGAAGACGTGAGTAAGTCCTCAGGCATAGCCGATCCTTCGGGCAAAGGTCTCGGCGTCGCGTTTGCGGATTTCGACAACGATGGATGGACGGATGTGTTTGTGGCGAACGATAGTGTGCGGCAGTCGCTATATCACAATAAGGGCGACGGCAAGTTTGAAGACATCGCCGTTATGTCGGGCGCGGCTTACGATGAAGATGGAAAAACGTTCGCCGGCATGGGAATCGACTGCGGTGATTACGACAACGATGGTTACATGGACGTCTTTATAACGACGTTGTCGAATGAGAAGTATGCGCTTTATCGCAACAACGGCGATTTGAGTTTCACTTATGCCACGAATACTTCCGCCGTTGGGCAGATCACGCTGCTCTATTCCGGTTGGGGCGCGCGCTTTGTTGATGTGGATAATGATGGTATGCGCGATCTGTTTGTTGCGCAGAGCCACGTGCTCGACACGATCGACAAGACGACCAGCTATTTGAAGTACAAACAGCCGCCATTGCTTATGCGAAACACCGGAAAAGGCTTCGTCAACATTTCTGCCACAGCGGGAACAGCATTCAACACGCCGATTGCAGCGCGTGGCGCGGCGTTCGGAGATCTGAATAACGATGGCCAGCTCGATGCGGTGGTTGCAGTTCTGGACGATGCGCCTTTGATACTGCGCAATCAGGGAACGACCAATCACTGGTTAGGAATAACGCTTCGCAACGGCATCGGCGCACGCGTGATTGTCACCACTAGCACCGGACAGAAACAAATCTTCGATGTAAGCACTGCCGGAAGTTATCTATCGTCAAATGATCCGCGCCTGATCGTCGGACTCGGCACTGCTCGTGGAGTGCGCTCGATTGAAGTGAAATGGTCCACCGGCAAGGTTCAAACGATCTCAAATCCCCAGATCGACAAATACATCCGCATCGAACAGTAGCCACAAAAAGGCACAAAAAGCACATAAGAAATAGGGGAGCATTTTTTGTGCCCTTTTGTGCCTTTTGTGGCTACTCTCTGCGCTTCGTGCGGCTCTTTTGCGCGGCGACGTCTACCTGTCGAGCACCTTCGTCGATCTCGTCGATGTTGACGACTTCTTCCACGGCACGATGATCGCGGCGCTGAGTCTCCCACAACTGCTGTTGGTGAGAAAGCTCCTGTGCGAGTGGTTCGTAAATCTCGCGCTGGCCCTCGTCGTCTGCATAGCCCCACAAACCGCTGTAGCAGTGCCGATCGTCGCCCCAACCCGGATAGTCGATGATTGGATAGAGACACAAACCCTCGAGCTCGACTCCCGCGGCCGTTGCGGCGCGCGCTTCCTGACCGATGTAACGCAACCACGCAGGGCGCGCGTCGCCCTCGATACCGGTTTCGGCGATGAAGATCGGTCTGCGATAACGCTCGTAAACTTCACCCAACATCTCGCGTACGGGCCGGTGCAGTGGATGCGATGGTGGCAGCAGTACGTCCTTCCGGCGGCGCGATGGTGGCAGGTGTGGATCCTGATGAATCCACTGGTTGTTCGAATAGTAATTAACGCCGAGTAGATCTAAATACTCAGGACGACCTCCGAGTTCGGGGCACATCCTGCCACCAAGCATGTCCCACGCCTGAAACTGTGATTGACGATAACCTTCGGCTGCTTCCGCCTCCTCGGGATAGTCCGGATCAACAGCAATGTGAATGATTGGCTCGGCGTGGCAGATGCGAGCGCGTGTATCAACCTCGCGCACTGCTTCTATCGCAGCGATCGCTGCGCGCACGAGTTGCGCCTTGAGTTCGGGTCCGCGTTTCTTGGCGAACGGGTTCAGGAAACCGGCGTCGCCGCCACCCCACGAAACGAATGAGATCTCGTTTACAGGCGTGACGTAGATTGGTCCGCCGGTCTCTTCGAGAATGACTTCGGCCGTGGCGCGTGCGAAGCGTGCGAAGCGCTCGACAAAGGCGGCACTCCAGATGTTTAGCCCGTCTGGCCAGCCGTAGTGAAGTAGATCCCAGATGACTTGTGTTTGTGTTTCGCGCGCCGCACGAAGCATCGGCACGAGACTCGAGAAATCGTATCGATACGGCGACGTCTCAATAACATGCCAGCGGACGCCGTCGCGCGCTGTTCGCATTCCGATCTCCTGTAGACGCGTGTAGTCCTGAAGTGCGAACTGGTCGTGCTTCGTTGATGCGATGAGGTCGAGTCGTTGTCCGGCGAAGCGTCCCATCGCTTGCCGCCGGGGCAGGCGATGCGTCGAGCATTCAAACCCGCCCATCCAAAAGCTCCGAAATGCCGATTTATCCGATACTTGTAAATCACCCGTGTTCGTTAACGTGCTTGTCATGGCGTAATCATACATATTCGTAAGGCCCCAAAAAAATCAAGGACTGTGTCCAACTACGGCCTGTTCTGCGAGAGTGTGATCACTGATACGGCGTGTTTTGGTAGCGTTACGACGAATTGGCGCCCGGCAGAAATTGTTTTGCTCGATGTGGAGACGGCGTTGGGTTGTGAGAAGTCATTGTAGACGCTGAGAGATGGCGCGGTGATGGTTTTCAGCTCCGCGCGCGGAGCAGGGGTTACGCCTTGAAGATTGATAGTCGTCGCTAGCGCGCTAGTCGGATTCGTGTTCACTGCCTTAATGAAGATTCTCTTGCCGTCAGCGGAGCGGCTAACAGTGACAT
>DASTVU010000699.1:0-8334 GCA_035758935.1 Pyrinomonadaceae bacterium
AATCGACCCGAGCAAGTAAGCTGTTATTATGACAAGCAATGGTCGCAAGAACTACGACTCCGACGATATTCCAGATTCCACGGGACGTACTGTAGGGGCGGCCCCTCGGTTTGGATTCCACACAGGGGCGGCCACGGAGGGCCGCCCCTACAATTGAACCTCTATAGCAATCTTCGTCGCAGCATGTCGAGCGCTGCTTGTGAGGCGCGCCAGCGAATAAGATTTCGATCACCGGGCAAGGTGAATTTGCGATGCTCAGTCTTATCCTCGTCTGCAAGCGCGATGAAGACTGTTCCAACTGGCTTCTCGTCCGAACCGCCTTCAGGACCGGCGATGCCGGTGATCGACAACGCGAAATCAGTCTCTGCTTTCCGGCGCATACCTTCTGCCATCGCTTCCGCAACCGGTCCACTGACCGCGCCGTGCTCGAGCAACAATATTGGCTCGACGCCGAGCGCTCGCGTCTTGGCATCATTAGCGTAAGTCACGACACCTTCGATGAAATACTTCGAAGAGCCGGGCACCGACGTGAGGCGTTCTGCCAGCAGGCCACCGGTACAACTCTCAGCGACCGAAAGCGTGTAGCCACCGAGCGCGAGTTTAAGTCCCACGACCTGTTCCATCGTCTCGCCGCCAAATGAGAACACCGCATTCCCGAGCCGCTCCTCAAGTTGTCCCGACAAACGATCGAGTAAGTCATTCGCCTCTTTTTCCGTCCGCCCACGCGCGGTCAGATGAATCTCAATCTCGCTCTTGTTGAACAGAATCGTCGTAACCGGATTATCGTACTGCGAATAGATTGGTGCGATCTTCTCATCTACCGCCGATTCGCCCATACCCGCAACTCGCAGCATCCGTCGCACGACACGCAAACTTCCGGCACGTCCCGCGAGTTTCGCAGCGACGTGATTTTCAAACATCGGCTTCAACTCACGCGGTGGACCAGGCAACAGGACAATCGCTGTGCCCTGATGATCGATGAACATGCCGGGTGCGGTGCCGTTCGGATTTGGCAAAACCTCCGCGTCTTCAATCACCATAGCCTGCCGCGAATTGCGCTCCGGCATCGTCACCCCAAAGCTTTGAAAGCGTTGTCGAATCTCTGCAAGCACAACCTCGTCCAGTAGGAGCCGGCGGCCAAGCGCGCGTGCGGTGATCTTGCGTGTGATGTCGTCTTCAGTTGGACCAAGACCGCCGGTGGTGATCACCACTTTGGAGCGACGGGCAGCATCTTTGATTGCTTCTTCGAGGCGGGCATCGTCGTCACCGACGATTGTCTTGAGTTTGACTTCGATGCCGAGACGATTGAGTTGTTCGGTGAGCCAGAGACTGTTGGTGTCTGTGCGATCGGGCGCAAGCAGCTCCGATCCTATGGCGATGATTTCGGCTGATAGGGATTCAAACAAGCGCGCGACTCGCGTTAATTATTAGCTCTCGTTTCGTCCTGGTAAACGTCATGCAATACTTTCGAAATCGGCGGCGGCGCAGAGATCGCACTCAGTGGCGATGAAGAATTAAAGCTGACCTCTTCGCGTCTCTCGACGACTTCCGCCACGTGAGTTTCTTCTTTTACTGCACTCTTCTCCGCTTCGACGATACCGCGGCTTTCGCACAACATCTTTACCGCATGGCGTTGTCGCGCGCGTTCCAAACTCCTGATCGCAGCAAGAGTCTGTGGGGCGGTTGACGGCTGATACTCGATTCTTCTCAGTAGCGACACATAACGACGCAGTTGTGGCGAAGGCGTGGTGCGATGAGTCTCGTCACAATGCTCGTCTTCATTCAAACGCGAAAGATACTCAACTGCTGCTTCGTGATTGCCGAGACGTTGGTACAACGCGCCGAGTGCGTAGTAATTCAACGGCGGCGGGTCAGGCATGATCTCAAGCAGGCTTTCGCCGTGTTCAATCACTTCTGCGATTTCAAAACCATACCAGCGTCGTTCTTCTTCGCGCAGGATTGCCTCCGCGGCAATGTAGAAGTCAAAAATTCGTTCGACTTCACGAGTTTGGGCGCGCCGCGCACATAGCCAAACTACCAGGACCGCTCCGGTGATGAGTACGACAATCACTGGTGGGAATCCCACTGCGTTGAGCATCGCTACAACGATAATGATTGCGATCGCTTTCGTCGTGAGTTTCCCTGAGCTCGTCATAACACCTCCACTTCTAATTCCCCAGTTGCGCGATAATGGCCGCGCCAGCCTGTTCCGTAGAGAGTTGTCCACCAAGATCTCTGGTCGTTTCGTTTGCAGAGATCGCGCTGCGAACAGCCTCTTCTATTTCCTTACTCAAGTTTTGGAAGCCCAGATATTCTAACATCATCGCTGAAGTCAGAATAGCTCCAATTGGATTCGCGATTCCCTTGCCCGCGATTGGTGGAGCACTGCCATGCACAGGCTCGAAGAGCGATACTTTGCCGGGATGAATATTTCCCGAAGCGGCAAGTCCGAGTCCGCCCTGAATCGCGGCGCCGAGGTCGGTGAGAATATCGCCAAAGAGATTGTTACTGACGATAACGTCGTACTGCGACGGATCGAGCACCATGTACATCGCCATCGCATCGACGTATTGATGATTGGCAGTGATCTCCGAATAACCGGCCGCGACCTCCTTGAAAACCCGTTGCCAGAGATCGCCACCGAAACGCTGCACGTTTGACTTATCAGCCATCGTTACTCGCTTGCGTCCGTTTGCCCGGGCGTATTCGAATGCGGCCACGATGATTCGCTCGACGCCGCGACGTGTGTTGACTTCGTCCTGGAGTGCGATCTCGTCGGCAGTTCCGTGTTTCAAAAATCCACCCGCGCCGCAGTAAGCACCTTCAGTGTTTTCACGAAAGACAACGAAGTCGATGTCTGAAGTTGTGCGATTCAGTAATGGCGTCAGACGGTTGTTGAGCAGACGCACTGGTCTGAGGTTGATATAGAGATCAAGACCCCGCCGCATTCCCAGCAAGATGTCTTCGGCGTGTTTGTTCGACGGCACTCTTGGGTCGCCAAACGCTCCGGCGAGGATCGCATTAAACTCAGCGGTCAACATCTCGAGCGCGCCCGGAGGCAGTGTGACTCCATCGCGCAAAAACTTCTCAGCGCCCCAGTCGAAATCGACAAACTGAAGCTCGAGTCCTTTTGTCTCGTGCAAATGTCGCAACACGCGGACCGCTTCGCGTACGACTTCAGGACCGATTCCATCACCAGGAATGACTGCGATTCTTTTCATAGTCGGCAATTAGAGCGGGACGCAGAGCACAGGCACGCGCGTACCGCGCAGGACTTTCTCGGCAGTTGAGCCAAAGAGCAGTTCTTCTGCGGGTGTTGATTGACCCTGGATTCCCATCACAATCATCGGCAGATCGAGATCCCGAGCAATCTTCAGAATTTCTACAAAGGGAATTCCAACGACGATCATCTTTTCGATGTCGACCTGACCAACGTCAATTCCCTCGAGGACGTTTGGGAAACTTGCTTCGGCCTGCTCCTTGAGACGCGTTCGAATATCCTCAGTGCTTCCCATTCCTGCGGCGACAGCCGCATGCACAAAATCCTCGTCAACAACGTGAAGCAACGTAAGATCGCCATCCGGCGACGCCATTCCAACCGCAACTCGGAGTGCATTCACCGAGCATGGTGAAAAGTCCATCGGAACGAGTATCTCAGGTGATTTAAGCATCTTTCCCTTCTCTCTTCCTTTTGTGCTTTTTGTGCCTTTTTGTGGCTACTCTTTCTTCGCTTTCGTGACGCGCTCAACGATCTTCGGCAAACTCGCTAGAATCGTATCGCCAACAATCTTCATACTTTGCGCCGAAACCTTATCAGCCGTGTCGTCAGCCTTGTGCCAGTGCGGATACGAACTGAGCTGGATTAGATCGACTGAATCAACACCTTCGCGCAGAAATGGTTCGTGATCGTCGCCCCCAACACCCTCTTCACGATCGACAAAAACTTTAGCGTGTCCGAGCTCGCGTCCGGTTTGCCAGATGATGTCCTGCAACCACCTCGTGCTCATCGGGTCGCGACCCAATTCGAGTTTCTTGTAACCCATCATATCGAGCAGGATCATCGCTTTCGTATGTTCCAGCTCATTTTTTGCGCGCAACTGCGAAACATAGTTTCGGCTGCCGTAGGTGTTATCCGGATTCTCTTCGTCGCCGCAGTCAGACCAGTTTTCGCAGAAAGCTTCTTCACCGTCGAAGAACACAAGACGGTATGTCACTTTTGGTTTTTCCTTGCGGCTTCCAAGAACTTTTCCAATCTCGAGCAACGTTGCTACTGATGCTGCCGGATCGTTTGCGCCAACAAAGTACATGTCTTTGTAAAACTTCGTATCGTAGTGGCTTGCGAGCAAAATCAAAGCCTTCGTCTCACCGGGAATTTCAGCAATGATGTTTGCCATCTTCTTTTCACCCTGCGGCGTGGTGGCGACGAACTCATCGAGTGAAACGTTCAATCCGTAAGACTTCAATTCGTTTGTAATGTAGGCACGAGTCTTTGCGAGTTGTTCAGTGTCGGGCGGGCGTGGTCCAAAGTCGATCTGCTTGCGCACGTGGTCCATCGCACGTTCGCCATTGAACGCCGCCACTGTTGGCGACGACGGTATTACCGGACGGGTACCAGTGGACGCGCCGGCGCGTGGCCTGGGCGGCGGCTCCTCTTTTGGGCAGGCAGCAAAAAGCAGCGGCATCGCCAACACAATCGCCGCGAGGAGTGCGCGATTCCGAGCGCATCTGCTCATTTTATGACTCCGCCTCAGAATCAAATGGTCGTACTTGGACGAGGTCAGTACCGCAACGCGGTAGCGTCGGGTAGATCTCGTTTACCAAATACTCTACCGTACTGATGCGCCACAGACCCGACGCTACCGCGTTACGGTACTGACCCCTTCCAAGAATCAGTCTGGACACAAAACTGCTCATCGTTATTTCTTTTCTTGATCCTGGGCCGCGCGTTTTCGAGCCATAAACTTATCGAACGTCTTTGAACCAAACGCGAGCGGTTTTTCGATCGCAGTATCGAAAGCTTCAGACATTGTGATCGTTTCAAACTGCATGAGCGTCGCGAGTTTTTTGCTGAGTGGCAACCCGCCGAATTTCTTCAGTAGTTCAGCTTCGGTATCGTCAACGGGTCGCGCGTGCGGACGCGCTGCGGCCATCACGACTACGTCTCCCTGATTCTCAATCTTTACCTGGCAAGCCAGCCGTAATGCCTGGTCCAACTGTTCGTTCCCGAGTTGCTTTTCTTCCACCAGGCTCGGAGACGAAAGCAATTCTGCCCCGGCTTTCACCGAAACAACACAGGCCGGGCATTCACCCTTCCCTGCCGTACACCCGGCTCCGAGCGGCGCGCCCATGCGGCGTGCTGCATCGATAAGATAAGTTCCCTGGGCGACGACGCCACTAATACCAGAAGGCTCAAATGTAATCGAGACACTCATACCAACCTCCAACCGCTGTGATCTGTTTGATTAGTGTAAATCCGAGGGAGACTTCTGCAAAACCTACGAACGAGCAGTGAGGGACTTGTCAGCCTGCTTTTGTGCCATCCGGCATTCGAAGCAGATGCCGATTATGCGCAATAAATGCTGCGTGATTTCGAACTTATGCTTGGCAGCCGTTGCATCCTGAATTGCTTCGAGCTCAGCCGAAAAGAACTCGATAATCCTGCCGCACTCTGAACAAATCATGTGATCGTGATGCTGATGTTTGTAATTGTGTTCGTAGTGCGCCCGCCCGTCGCCGAAACGAACCTCACGCGCCAGTCCTGCTTCAGTGAGCAGTTTGAGCGTGCGATAAACGGTCGTTTGACCGACGGTTGGATCTTCTTTTTTGACGAGCTGATAGAGATCTTCGTTTGACAGATGCTCTTCGGTGCGTAGAAAAACATCCAGAATCAAGTCGCGCTGAGACGTCCGTTTCAGGCCCTTTTTCTGGATGTGTTTAAGAAAGACTTCCTGTTCTTCAGTTAATGGCTCGGCCGTAGTCATCAGTCTGCAGATTTTACCATCACTATCCCTAGAAGACATCACCAAGCAAACGAAGCGCGGTTTTCTTCGCCCTGAAGACCGCATGCTCACCCACACGAACACCCACACCGATCTTGTCGTCAAACTCGCTTTTATTCACCTTTTGATGCGTAGCGGCTCGTTGCTGCCAGACGTAGAAGTCTCTTATGTAATCGCGCATCCAGTACTGATGGCTCCGCATCCCCGAGCGTTCGGCCTCGGCAAGGGCCATTTCTCTGGACCAACTCTCCGAGCTGATGCGATGAAGTGCGATGATCATGCCCGTGCGATCAACACCATCCCGGCAGTGAATGAACACGCGACCGCTTTCCGGTGCGTTGATGATTTCGAGAATGCGCTGAACGTGCGAATCGTTCGGGCGCCCCCATATAGGCAAAGGGATGTTGAAGTAGTTCAGCCCGAGTGATCTTGCTTCGACTTCGTCAGCCCGTGTCTGCTCGTTAGTCCCTCGAAGGTTGATGACCGTGTTAATTCCCAGTTCTGCCAAACGGCGAATGCCCCCAGGGCGGGGCTGGGCGCCGCGGTACAACCGTTCAGTGATTTGATGTAATCGCGGCAACTCCGGGTATTGGTCCGCACCTTCCGCATAAATCGTAAAAGACATCAGCAGGACCACTGCCATGAATAACCTGCAAAAGAACCGCGGTAGCTGGGACATCGAGCCCTCCTAGTCCATTGCGACATTGCCGCTGGTGTCGAAAACGATGAAGGTAAAATCTCGCTTCCCTTTTGAGAAGTCTTGAGAAAAAGGCCTTGCGGATCTTGCAGCTTCAGAGGAACCACCAAAGCATGACCATCGACAACCGGGGAACGCAGACCCAGCAAGAGTCTCCCGCCTTTTGCATCCCATGCTATACCTTCGACGTTAATACCGCCATCTTTGTACGACGTATTCGCCAACCCGCGCAGTTCAACTACGTTGTCCGCCAGAAACTTTTTCAGTCCATCAACAGTCTCCACTGCCTCGCCTGCCATCAACATAACAACCACTACGTCAACTGCGTTACAGGCCGTGACATGTTAGCTGCCGGAATGAACTCTGACTTCGCCGCAACAGACTCGCGTTTCTAATTACCAAAGAATCATTCCGAACAGGAATCGTATAACTCCCGCGCCCATGATGACCCAAAAAGCATTGGGCCGATACCGCACCAGCACAAAACCTGCCGCTACAGCCAGTATGAGTCCAATCAACGAGTGAATACCTGCCCTTCCAATACTGATCGCCGCAGCAACCAGCAACCCCGTTACGGCCGGGGTCACACCTTGCAGGAACGACTGAACGATTTTGTTGTCACGAAAGCGCCGCAGACTCGAGCCGGCGGCGACCGTCATCAGGAACGAAGGTAGAAAAATACTGATGGTGGCAACTAATGCTCCGAGCGTGCCTGCTACCCGGTAACCAATGAACGTGGCGCTGATCAAAACAGGGCCGGGAGTGATTTGGCCCAGAGCCGTCGCATCGGCAAACTCCTGGTGCGTCAGCCAGTGATGCGTATCAACTGCTTCCGCTTCAATCAATGGGATCATCACAAAGCCGCCGCCAAAAGTGATGGAACCAATCCGCAGAAAAACCGCGCCGATAGTAAGAAGCACTCCGAGCTTAAGCATCAGCGGCATCGCAAGTCCTAAAGGAACGATGCTATGCATCCCATCCTTTGTAGCTGACCCAACCAGATTGGTTCCATCACCTTCGCTCGACTCCTCTTTCTTCACTTCTTGCGGCGTACCTTCGGGTGCAAGCGCACGGAAGAAATACTGGCGCACAAAACTCGGTTTGCTGTCATCGCCGCCGCGTTGTCGCCGGCCTGAGGTCATGCGCGCGACAATGCGTTTTCGCCGCCGCGAAGATGCTGTACGTACGCGTCTCCATACCTGTAACGGTTTTTCTGCAAACGAATCAATGAAGACGCCGATCAAGCCAGCGGCTAATACAACCTCGATTACGGTTGCGCCAATTACAGCGACAGTTAAACAGGCCAACACACCAACGACCCACTGCCACCGATGTCGCAATGTGTTCTTCACCATTCGCCAGGCGGTTACGACGATGAGCGCGACCACAGCCGCATTTAATCCATGAAAGAGGTGGTCTGTATTAGGTAGATAACGGAGGTGGCGGTAGAGGATTGCCAAAACGATCATTAGCAGCATAGATGGCAGAATGAAGCCGCCCATGGCAACGCCGGCTCCGCGCCAGCCTCTGAGTTTCAGACCAACGTAAGTTGCAACGTTGCCGGCCGCAGTGCCCGGTAGACTCTGGGCCAGGGCAAAGCCTTCGGCAAACTCAAACTCATTAAGCCAGTTGCGCCTC
>DASTVU010000700.1:0-3890 GCA_035758935.1 Pyrinomonadaceae bacterium
TCGCCAAAGAAAGAGCCGCGCTTTTCCTCAACACCGATGACTCGCATCGGCAGACCCCGAACTTTGAGTGTCTTACCAATCGCGTCCTGGTTCGGGAAAAACTTCTCTTTGATATCGGCGCCGAGAACGACGACAAGCGCAGTGCGCTTTACGTCGTCATCTGAGATAAATCGGCCAAATTCGATCGTTTTGTCTTCGATATCGACCATATTCGCCGTATGACCGAAGACCTGCGCACCTGGAAATTCGATTCCGTCCTGCTTCAGATCCGTGCCGCTTCCAGTTCCAGCCCCGACCTCAGAACACGACGGACAATGATCACGAACCCACTCGTAGTCGTCCCAGTTGAGTCTCTTATTGCGTCGATTGCGTCGCTCAAACTCTTCGTCGTCCATATGTCCGGCGAAGGCCATCCGGGCAATCATGAAGTGATTGCTGCCCAGAACTTTGCTGATTCTCTCGACGACGTAGGTATTGAGACCGCTAATCGAGGCGCCGACCGTGACGACCGATGCAACGCCAATGATGATTCCGATAAGTGTCAGAAAAGCCCGCAGTTTATGGGCAAAGATCGACTGCAACGCAATCTTCAGGGCATCGGAGTAAAAGGACAGAATTGCTTTCATAACTCTGGATCGGGCGGTATCGGTATACGCGCCCGGTGCCCGCGAAGTTCAATCGTGGCTCCAGAGTTAAGACGTTCTATGCTGCCGGGGTATTAACAGTCGTCTGAGCCGGCTTTATGGTGAATTTATCAGCCCAGCGGATGCGCCCCGTTATCTGCATAACCACGAAGAGCGTCAACACCGAGCCGATGGTGATGGCGAGCCCGGTGAAACCCTTCAGGAAAAAGGCGTAGGAAAACATCACGAGGTAGATAAACTGCGCGATGGCAGCCTCTCTGCTCGCAAATCGCATCCCCACGACCAGCCGCAGATAACTCACGACCAGAAACACCGACACTAACGATGAAACGGCAAACGCCGCGTGAATCGATATGTGATCGACGAGGTACGCCAAAAGCAGATGGAATGAGAAGAACGCGGCAGCGAGGAAAAAGTAGTTCATTGGGTGAAGATCGATGCCGCGCATTGTGGTGATGATCATCATGAGGAAGAAAAAGAAGAAGAGTGATACTGGGGCAAAAAAGCTGATTTTCCCGGCGAGTGGTCCCGGCTGCAATTTCTCCGGCATGACCATCGCGATTTGATAACCAGACAATAAACTTCGATAAGACCAATTGAGATCCCAGCCACCAGACGTCTCCGTCTTTTCAGACGGCGAAAGCGTGTTGTCTGGGAAATCAATGTCTTTGAAGTTCGTCTTCATGCGCAGGTAAAAGTTATTTACCTGCGCTACGTCGGCACTCCCAAAACTGTAACGCCACTCGTTGAGTCCCTGAGAACTGTAGCTGACGGCAAGCTGGGCAGTCTTACCGGCGGCGACTTTGAACGACGTTGCGGCGGCGTTTTCGTGATTTTTAATCGAGACTGAATTGCCGTCTACGGTGAAACTCAAATTGTCGTAGATGGCCTTGGCGGTTGGAAACTGTAGTTGGAAATCGACAGTTTGTTCTTTGTCACTCGTGTTACGAAAACCGTATACACCTGAGAATCCGACTTTGTAGGTGCTGTACCACAACAGACCTTTTTGACGGTGCTGTAGATCGAGATTGACGTCGATGTTGCTACTCTCGAGTGGCAGTGGTGTAACGAATTCCTCTGTTACGGTCTTAACGACCTTCTTTCCGTTTTCAAGGGTCTCCTGTTTTTTTTGCACCTGGGTCTTGAAGGAAGCAGTGGGCGGCGCCTGATTTTGTGGTGTGCCCCACGTCGATGCGACCCTGTTAGAAGAAACCGCGCCGGTATCATAGGTTCGCTGGAAGATCGTTCCGCCCAGAATGGCCCAGGCCACTGAGGTGCAGATAAAAATAAACACGATGGCAGCGATTCTCTTCGTCATCTCTCTACTCCTTGAATGTCAATTTGTACAGACATAGATTCAAGGATTCTCAGGCTCATACCGTGAATGAACAATGTGGTGAGCCACAGAAAGTGGCTGTGCAAAACTACGTGTTGCGCATTTGTTTTATGAGCGACTCCATGTGGCTCAGATAGTTTTCAAGCGCACTGCGGCCTGCGGCTGTCAGTTTGTATTCAGTCTTCGGCATCCGGCCCTCGAAGTACTTTGAGCATGAAATGTAGCCGGCCTCCTCGAGTTTGCGTGCGTGAACGCTGAGATTACCGTCAGTGGTATTCATCAGGTTCTTCAGGTCGCTGAAGGTCAGAGACTCATTCGCGGCCAGTGCGCTGATGATTCCGAGACGCAGGCGTTCGTGAATCAAACGATCGAGATTAGGCGCGGCACTCTTTTGCTTCGTACTTACTGCACGAGTCTCGACGCCCGCATCGTGTTTTCGTTCCTGTTTTGCTGTTGACTGCTTAGCCACCGTATTTCCTCACAATAATTGCTCCAAACAATAGATGGAGCCCGCCAAAACCGACGGCCATGAACCAGTTGGTCCAAGCCGCAGGACTGAAGAGCGCAAGTGCGCCCAGTGCCATAAAACAAAGACCCATCGCCGGCACGGCTCTTACGGAAAACATACCGCCCGTGATCACGCCCGTTCCGTAAAGCAGGAGCCACATGCCCGGGATCGTTGTGAACGATCCGGCACGCGCGAGCACCAGAGTCAAAAGTCCACCCGCGATTACGCAAGGTGCAAGGCTGAACAATGCTTTGCGTCCCGAACCCGAGAATAGCGGCGTTTGTGTAGCCCGGGCTTTACGGTCCATGGACCAGCCGGCAATCAAAAGCGAGATCAAGCCTTCAGCGAGCCATGTATACACCCACAACTTGAAACTTGGTTGCCGAGAGGCGATGACGCTTGCGGCGAGCGCCGTTACGCCGATGGTCATTTCACCGCGACCGGAGATACCGGTGAAGGGTGTGGCACGCTCCATGGTTTCGCGGATATAGCGAAGATTGTCCATGGCGCGGTCGGAAACAAACCGGACAGGTTCCATGGCAGGAAGACTAACGCCATGCAGGAATCTTGTCAAGTACTTTATAAAACAAAGAACCGCCACAGATAAACACGGATAAGTTACGGATCAAATCCGTAATCAATCCGTGTTATCCGTGGTTAAGTGCTTCGGAGATAAGGTCGGCCTGTTCCTTTTGGTGGATGCTGTAAGAACCGGTCGCGGGGCTCGCGGAGGCGCTGCGTCCGACGTACTTTGGATTTTTGAGTCGATCCCGAACAAACGTCCAGCCACCCATGTTCTGAGGTTCTTCCTGCGCCCAGACGAGCTGGTTCGCATTTGGATAGCCGGCGAGCGTTTCACGCAGACTGTTTGCCGGGAAAGGATAGAACTGTTCAAGACGCACGATCGCGACACTTCGGTCCTCAGTCTTCTTTCTAGCCTCAGCGAGATCGTAGTAGACCTTGCCGCTGCACAGCACGACTCTCTTCACCGCATCGCGGTCAGTGATCTCGGCATCGTCAATGAGCGGTCGAAAGCCCCCGGTGGCCAGATCGTCGATGCTTGACGAAGCTGCCGGCAAGCGAAGCAGGCTCTTCGGCGTCATCACAACTAAGGGGCGCTCCATGCCTGGCCGCACTTGTCGGCGCAGCAGATGAAAGTACTGCGCCGGCGTTGTCGGATAACAAATCTGTAGATTGTTTTCAGCACAGAGCTGCAAATATCGCTCGAGTCGCGCGCTCGAATGTTCCGGCCCCTGTCCTTCGTAGCCGTGCGGCAGGAGCATCACCAGTCTCGAAGTCTGTTTCCACTTGTCTTCCGAAGCGGCGATGTATTGATCGATGATGGTTTGGGCGCCGTTTCCAAAATCACCAAACTGTGCTTCCCACAAAACGAGTGCGTCTT
>DASTVU010000701.1:0-3501 GCA_035758935.1 Pyrinomonadaceae bacterium
GAACATCGTCAAGAAAATTTTCACGCCAATCTTCTTCAACGCGCGGTTCCTTCTTTGAGTGTAGTGTATCGATCGACCACGACGTCTTTCCATTCTTCAACCGTGCCGCTGGGCCAACGTACTCGCACGGCTTTGATCTTCGTGACCTTCGCCAATCCCACGAGGACCCGCGGATCGTTAGCGGCAAGATAACTGCCATCGGTCCTCGCGCGACGACGCAGAGTATTCTTCTCATCGATGACGATATCAACGTGTGCACCCAGCATGTCTACACCAGTCTTTCCAATGAGCCGCAATCCCAACCAGTGGTTCTGATTCCCCACCTGGTTCAGTAACAATCTTACCGGACCATTATTGTTAGTCACCAACACATCTGTATCGCCGTCGTTGTCGATATCACCCAGCGCCGCACCACGGCTGACTTCCAGCGGCTGTAGCTCCGCCTGGTCCATGATCTCAACAAAACTCCCTTTCCCGTTATTGCGAAAGAGTTGATTCGGTTGACCCAACGGAAACGGGTTCTTCTGGCGCACGAGTTCCGGCAACAGTTGCACCGCTCCATTTGCAACAAACAGATCAAGCCAGCCGTCGTTGTCGTAATCGAAGAAAAACGTGCCAAAACCAGTGAACCGGCGACCGGGCATTCCCAAGCCAGCCTCGCGGGTACGATCTTCAAAGAGCGCCTGGCCCATGTTCACGAAGAGGATGTTGGTCTCATCCATCAGATGAGTGACAAAGATGTCGTCAGTGCCGTTGCCGTCAAAGTCTCCGACATCGACGCCCATACCAGCCTCAGTCTGCCCGTTTCGGTTGACGGCTGCGCCCGCTAAAAGCGCGTCGTTAACAAATGTGCCGTTCTTTTGGTTGGTCCAGAGTTGGTTTTGATCGCCGTCGTTTGCGACATAGATGTCGATCCAACCGTCGTTGTTGAAATCCGCCGTGACGACTCCGAGTCCGTGTCCAAACTCTTTACTGACGCCTGCAGCCACTGTTACGTCTTCAAAAACTCCGTTGCCTTTATTGTGAAAAAGTCGATTGCCCGGCGAGCGAAAGACGCGTGGCGTGCAGTAGTCTCTCGCGGTGGTGGCGTTGTAACAGTTGGGACTGTTCGCAACGGAAAAGTCAGCGTAGTTCACAACCATCAGATCGAGCCAGCCATCGCGATCGTAGTCGAAGAAAGAGGCGCTTGTGCTCCAGCGTGGATCGTCCGTGCCACTCTCCTTCGTGACGTCGATAAACTTTCCGCCGCCTTTGTTCAGATACATCTGATTGGCGCCGAGATTCGTGAGATAAAGATCCGGCAGGCCATCGTTATTAATGTCGCCGGCGGCGACGCCCATCCCGTAGCCAGTCGCGACGATGCCACTCTGTTGGGTGACGTCTGTGAATGTGACTTTTCCGAGCTTCAGATCGTTACGGAAGAGCCGGCCACGCGGCGACTCAGAACCGCGCCAGGGAAACAGCGTGGCGCCGGGTTGAGTATTTGGCTCAAGGGTATTCCCCTGGACTAGAAACGCATCGAGATCGCCATCATTATCAAAATCAAATAGCGCTCCGCCACTGCCCGTAATCTCCGGCAGGTAAAACTTCCCCGTCATCCCGTTGTAATGCTGAAATCTGAGTCCGACCTGTTCTGCTACCTCTTTGAAGATGGCGAGTTTTTGCTGGCCAGTCACGGAGAACTGCGCGATGAGGATGACTACCAGCACTTTCGCGACTCTTTGCATGCGTGCTGATTATTATCTCGAACGCCCATAAAAGAAAATCCCACTCGCTGCGATTAGCGAGTGGGATTTCTGTGTTCGTTTGGAGATCGATTTAATAAGCCACGATTTCAACGATGCTGAAGGTTTGCGCAACGTCTGTGACTTCGCGTCGCGGTCTCTTCAGTTCTCGACCGAGGCTGTCCGGCAGCCAAACTTGCGAGAGGTAATACTGATCGCCATAACGTCGAAACGTAAGCTTCGCGTTATTCTCGTTGTTCGTGCCACGGGTACGCTGAGTCAGGGTAACCGTGTTTTCCTTCCCGTCGGTTTTTTGGACGCGGATGATCTGGTTATCCGCGGTAATTTTGTACTCTCCGGCAGGTAGCACCTTGTTGCCGACCTTGAAGCTAAAGGGCACTGCGAAGGTCTTATAGTTGAGAGCGGTTTGGGCCTGCGCTGAAGCCGCAAAAGCCAGCGCCAGGGCCGTCATAATTGTTAATCTTAAGATTGTTGCTTTCATTTCATCCTCTCCATGGGTCGAACGAGTATGTTCGACTCTCCACATCTGAGTAACGCGTAAACTCGTGTAGGAATGGTCCAAGGAGGGTGAAACTATTTGCGGTACGACTTTCTAATCAGACGCAGTTTCGCTATGCGGTCTTTTGTCCAGGGAAGGGTCGAATTCTCGAGCACAGCGTAATAACGTTTTCGTTTCTCATCGGATTCAGCGAGTAGGAAGACGATCTTCTCACCCGTGAAATACTCCTGTTTAAATCCCGCTTCGGCGCCGTGAAAGTATTCAATAGCGTCGCCTTTTTTGAACTTGCCTTTGAACGACTCAAGCACGACCGCTTTGATCTTCCAATTCTCGTAGCCACCGATACGGCTCGTGATCTCAGCGTGCTCGATACGGATGTGTGCCACTACCTGCACGGCTTTGTAGTCGTTCCTTAGATAACTGAGCGGAGGCCAATCGTCGTCCTGAAATGATGAACTAAACGGCAGGAGGACAAGCAGGAGCAGAATATTGAGCATCGTGAGAATGTAAAACTAGTTAGACAGGATTACAAGATTGAACAGTATTTACAGGATTCATTTTGTCAATTTTGAAAATCTTGTAATCCTGTCCAATCGTCACGCGTATCTGTGCACCCGTACGGTCTGACAAGACCGCTTTAATCTCACTGACGACCGAGAGCGCGATCTCCTCCGGTGTCTCCGCGCCAATGTCCAAACCGATCGGCGCATGCAGACGTCGCAGTGCGGCGTCAACGTTCAGTGAGTCCTCCGCTGAGAGCTCCATCACGAGCCGCTCGGTGCGACGCCGTGGTCCTAAACATCCCAGGTATCGCAAACGCATTGGCAGCAGTTGTCGCAAAACTTCGAGATCGTGAAGGTAGTTGTGCGTCATCACCAGCACGATCGTGCGTTCGAAAAGCGAAACCTGTGACATTACATCTTCTGCCCGGCATAGGAGTACAGCGTCAGCAGATCGGAAGCGTTCGAGACTCGATGCACGCGCGCGTGTATCGACAACAGTCGTATGCCACCCGAGATTCGCTGCCAGATCGACGACAGGCAACACATCGAAGCCCCCTCCAAATACAACGAGTCGCACCCGTGGCTGCACATATTCCACGAAGACATCGACGTAACCATCTGCCATTTCATAGCGTTTGATAGTGCCAGTGGAGAGTTCGACCGCCTCACTCAAGTCTTCGAAGATCGAAGCAGAAACAAACTGTCCATCGACGGTGCCGTCCGGAAACAGCAGCGAGCTGGTTCCGATCGTCGC